>NZ_JBIUCS010000050.1:0-7070 GCF_044538485.1 Acinetobacter sp. ABJ_C5_2
AATTAAAAGTTAATAAATAACATATGCATACATGAGTAATATCAATTCTATTTTAGGAAAAGATTTATTCAAGGCGAAAAAAACATCAAATATTATTTTTTTATAGCTTTTGTGGTGACGACACAACTATTACAATACAGTTTATAAATAGTTTAACTCTTCAGCAGTTTTAGGCATGTTATGACTTCAATGTCGAACACTACCCAAAAGCACTTTATTGTTGAGCAGTTTCCTCTACCGACTTGGGTCAGTGATGAAAAAGGCTTAATTTTATACTGCAATACGGAGTGTACAAAGTACTGGCACGATACCTCTCCTCTATTGTTTCAGCAATGGTTAGATTTCGTGTACCCTGCCGATTTAGAAGAAGTTAAAAACAAATGGTTAGATGCTATACGACTGCAATCAAGAGTTGAATTTAAATGCCGTCTTTTACATAAGAGCCATCACTATCGATGGTGTAAACTTTCAATTCAATTATCGAAATATCATGAACCTTCTCAAGAAAATGAATGGTTTATTAGTTTTCTAGATATTGATCAAGATATACAAGAACAACAAAGCCTACGTAAAGATATCGATATACAGAATCAAATGCTCGATATTAGTGTCGATTGTATTAAAGTTTTAAATACAGATGGCACAGTATCTCATATGAATAAATCAGGGTGCCTTGCATTAGGTGTACCTGTCGATGAAAAAAATTTCGGTATGCGATGGTTAGATCTTTTACCACCGCATATACGCAAACGCGGAAGAGTTGCTTTAAAAAAAGCCTTACAGGGTAAAGTGGCCCGATTCGCTGGCATGAGTTGTTTACCAAATCAAGATCCTGAATATTGGGATAATATGCTTACCCCAATTCAACATACAAACGGCGAAATTATTCAAATATTGTGTGTTTCTCGGAACGTCACTCAACAGTACCTTACTGAAAACCGATTAAGAGATATTAGTGAGAGAGATGAACTTACTGGATTATTTAATAGACGCTCATTTAAGCTCCAATTAAAACGTACCCTAGCCTACTCACGAGAAACCCAAACAAGTGTAGGGTTACTTTTAATTGATTTAGATCACTTCAAACACATTAATGACACCATCGGTCATAGTGCTGGCGATCACTTATTAAAAATCCTGTCTAAACGTTTTAATCAGTGCGTAGACCATGAACGATGTTCTGTCGCTCGGTTAGGGGGCGATGAGTTCGCAGTTATTGTCAGCCATTTAAAAAATGAAAATGATGTCCGAGAACTTGCTGAAGTATTACTTCAACAACTCAATCAACCTATTACATATGCAGGGAATGTACTCAACGGTGGTATGAGCATTGGTTGCGCCATTTACCCGCAAGATGCTGTCGATCAATCAAGCTTATTAAGCTGTGCAGACATGGCATTGCATGACTTAAAAGCTCGAGGTCGTGGCGGTATACGTATGTATAACCCGAGTATGATGCAGTTGACTGAAGCCATCGCCTCTCAACTTAACATTGCTCGACAGCTTATTCGTCACCATACTATCCAACCCTACTATCAACCTAAAGTTGATTTAAAAACTCATGCTGTTGTGGGTTTTGAGGCATTACTGCGTTGGCACACGACTTCGGCTCAAAGAGGTTTGCCTTCACAAATTGCTGAAGCTTTTAAAGACTATGATTTAGCCAGTAAAATTGGCGAAATTATGCAGCAACAAGTTTTGCATGATATGGCTAATTGGATAAAGTTAGGCTTTCAGCCACTTCCTGTATCACTAAATGCTGCACCAGTTGAGTTCTTAAGAGATAATTACGCGGAACGTTTATTAAAAAAAATTCATCAACTTGAAATTCCTACACATTTAATTGAAATAGAAGTTACTGAGCATATGCTTGGGGACCGTGGCTCTGAATATGTTATTCGCGCACTCAATAAACTAAAGCAGCATGGCGTACGCATTGCTTTGGATGATTTTGGAACAGGCTTCTCTTCTCTAACGCATATACGAGACTACCCAATTGATTGTCTAAAAGTCGACTGTAGCTTTATACAAAAGATGCAACAGGACCCATCAATTTATGCAATTGTCCAAGCAATTGGCTTACTCGCTCCTAACCTCTCACTCGGATTAATTGCAGAAGGTATTGAAACAGTAGAACAAGAAGAGCTACTTCTTAAATTTGGTTATAACATTGGACAAGGCTTTTTATTCGAACAAGCTATTGATGCAAATCAAGTTATATCTATTCTTAAACAAGGTCAGGCTTATTTAGAAAGCCATTATTCGATGAATTAATCTGTATATACAAAAAGTAGTCGCTCACTTTGCACACTAAAAATACACAATAAAAACCATAAAATTGGCGATAATATAACCATAACGATAACAAACTTAGGTTTTTCAACAATAAATATTGTCACAAGGCAATAAGGAGCAATATATGAGTTATCACCATATTTTAGTTCCAGTCGATGGTTCTCCTACTTCACTTATTGCGGTTAACCATGCTGCAAATCTTGCTAAAGCGTTTAACAGTAAAGTCACTTTAGTATATGCGCTTACTATTGATCCTTTTATTTCAGTTGAAATCATTGATAGTACAGAAATTGCGCAAGATTACTTTAATAAAGCGAGAGCTTCGATTCAGGGCATTTTAGATCAAGCTAAAGAGCAATTTAGTCAACACGGAATTTCTGTTGAAACAAAGATTGTTGAAGGTCAAACAATTCACACAGAAATTATCAAAGCAGCAACTGAGCTAAAAGCTGATTTATTGGTAATTGGTTCTCATGGACGAAAAGGTTTTAAAAAGTTCTTCTTAGGAAGTGTGACTCAAGCACTGTTAGGAGAAATCCACGTACCTGTATTGGTCGTAACCGAATAGATAAATTTAAAGTTCAAAAAAACCCAGCTATAGAGCTGGGTTTTTTACATAAACTACTTTCCGTTATACGTAAACTTAATGAGAGAACCAGGATTCTCTAAAGTATGCGTTACAGAACCATCGTCTTTTTGCACATTGCCCGCTGTATCGGTCAGTACATATAAAGCATTGCCCTCCGGACTTGCAATCACGTCACGATAACGGTTATTGCTTTTAAACATCGGGATGGCATCATCTAAAGTCGCACTATATGTTGGATCTAGCTTAATACGGAAAATGACTCCACGTTTTAAAGATGGTACCAATAATGTATTTTCCCATCCCGGAATCGCCTTTTTACCTCCCGTATATACATATGCTGATGACGGTGCAACCGTTGGCCAGCAGACATAAGTCATATCACCACAAGTTGGATCATTGTAGTTATAGGTATCTTGTACGGTATACAACGTTTTCAAAGGTGCTACAAAATTTTTCCCAGTCCATTCAGACTCTTTAGTCACGGGAACACCTTCGGCTACTTTTACCCCGTTTTGACCCAAATCTTTAATTTGAGATTTATTGGTTGCAGCCGAATAGTTGGCATAAGCATAGCCACTATCATCTTTATAACCTGCTACATTTGGCCAACCATAGTTCCCACCTTTTAAAATGAGGTTAATTTCATCATCAGAATTTGGCCCTTGCTCAGATTGTAAAAGCTTTCCATTTGGAGCAAATGCTAAACCTTGTGGATTACGGTGCCCTAAAGTATAAATATGACTAACTACCCCATTAAAGCTCGGGTTATCTTTAGGAATACTCCCATCCAGATTTAAGCGTAATACCTTGCCCATATAGGTATGGTAGTCTTTGCTGTTCAGCTCTTGCTGAGTTGGGGTATGCTGCGCCTGATTTGGTAAAAACAAATAAGCCAACTGGTTACGACCTTGGTCACCAATCGTATAGTAGATTTTTTGGTCTGGACCAACAACTAGACGGCCTGACTGATGGTCTTTCGATGATGGTAAGCCTGCAATCAAATCAACAGGTTTTTCAAATGTATCTGTTGTTTTGTTATAGGTATATCTACGGATAATCGTTTGGTTAGGTAGTTCTTTATCTGTAGATTTTGGATTTTTAAAAGTACCCGAAATATAGATATAAGGGTTATGTTTAAAGTCAGGATGAAAAGCAAAACCCAACAAACCATTTTGCCCATCCGCATCATTCACAATTTCAGGAACCTGAAAAACTGTTTTTGCGCTACCGGACTCAGGATTTACTCTTAAAATTTTACCGGTTGCACGTTCGGTTAACCAAATCTGATTGTCAGGTCCCCATAACAAAGCATGCGGTTTATTTAAGTTAGACAGAATAACTTTTTTATCAAAATTTTCTGTTTTTGCTTTAGCAAATTGTGCTGGCGTAAGCGGAATGTCCGCAAATGCCGTATTAAGCATAAATAGTTGTGCAGCACCTAAAAGAGTGACCTTGGCTAATAAATGTTTATTCATAATTCCACCTTATAAATTTTTTAAAGAGTTACTCAAATCAAAAACGTTTGATTTGTATAAGTTCTCTATATCTTTTGTATTATGATGAATAGCATATTTATTAAAATCCAAATTTCTGAAAGGCTCTGTTGCATAAAAGTAGCTATTCAAAACAAATGAATACTTTAAAAGTTATCCTAAAAACAGTTCATCAAGTTTTAAACTGATTGATATGAAAGCAAACTTTAACAAAGTAATTGAAAAGTAAAAATTAATACTGAAATAGACAATTCAAACTATAAAAATATACATAACACCCAGCTAAAAGATTCAAGCTAGAGCTTAAGGATTTCAGCGGAAGTCAGGTTCAGTTATGTGTGCAAATTTTAAACCTCTTAAGAAAGATCATGCTCATCAATTAGACTTATTTGAACCAACGTTTGATTACAAATCGGATGTTTATCCAAGTGATGACTGTCCAATGATCTTATCTCACCAAAATGAATTGGAATGGCGAAAAGTTAAATTTGGAATGTTACCTCCCTATGCCAGAGAAGTTTCATTTAAGTATGCAACCTATAATGCAAGAACTGAAACGGTTGAACAAAAACGTTCTTTTAAACACGCTTGGTCACATGATCAATTCGGGCTTATACCTGTTGAAGCTATTTATGAACCGAAATATATCAATGGAAAAGCTCATTGGTATGGCATATTCCGTCAAGATGGGGAACCATTTACACTTGCGGCAATTTATGAAGAAACCATCATTGATGAGCAGAAAGTTCGGTCAATGTCATTATTAACAATAAACGCAGATCAACACCCATTCATGAAGCAGTTTCATAAACCAGACGATGAAAAACGTTCAATTATTGTGATACCAAATCATCTCAGGAATGATTGGTTGAATTGCAAACACACTGAAACATCTGATTTTTTCTTAGATATGCCACTGCATGAATTTATATCTCTACCGAAAGCAGATATGAAAAAATAATAATTAAATATTTAGCACTGACGACACATATAAAAAATTAAAAAAGGCCCGCTTGGGACCTTTTTTATATTGGAAAGATAGCTTTTCATTAAGGCGATTTGTAGAGCAACCGGTTTGGGCTACCAGACGGATTTTTCACTATATTACTGGTTGCTTGATTTAACAAATTAGTCGATATCGTTTGAGGCGTAGCAGTAGGTGTGCTCTGAAGCATTTCAGCCACTACACCCGCAACATGTGGAGTTGCCATTGAGGTACCATTTAATACTCTAGTGGCTGTATTACTTCCAATCCAAGAAGAATTAATTTGACTTCCCGGCGCAAAAATATCTACACAGCTTCCATAATTAGAATAACTTGCCCGAGTATCAGTATTGTCCGTTGCAGCAACTGTAATTGCATTACTTGTTCTTGCAGGAGAAGAAGTACAAGCATCTGTATTCGAATTACCTGCGGCTACCACCATTACATAACCATTATTATATAAATTTTCTACTGCACTATCTAAAGAAGAGCTTGCAGCCCCGCCTAATGACATGTTTACAACGGCTGGTTTACTTCCATTTTTCAAAATCCAATCTAAACCAGCAATAACATTACTTGAAGCACCAGATCCATCGCATCCTAAAATCCGGACTGGAACTAGTCTTACACCCTTGGCAACACCATAAGTCGTCCCCCCTACAGTTCCAGCAACATGTGTGCCGTGTCCATTACAATCGGTCATTCCATTACCATCAGATATTGCTGTATATCCATTTAATACACGACCTGAAAATTCTTGATGGGTAGATAATATACCAGTATCAACAATATAAGCTGTTGTACCCGAACCGGTCTGCGAATAAGAATATGTTGAATTTAATGGTAAAGCTTTCTGGTCGATGCGATCTAGTCCCCAATCAGGATTACTTTGGGCCGTTGCATCAATATTCACAACAGTATCATTTTCTACAGAAAGAACTTGTGGATTCTTTTTCATCGCTTCAATAAAGGCTGTTCCTGCCGTATCAGGTAAATAAATTGCAAAACCTTTAAGAGCACTATCGTAGCTCTGCAAAACCCTGCCACCATGTTGTTTTGCAATATTCTGTGCAAAATCTTTAGCAGGTCCAATATCCTTGTTCAAGATGACAATATATTGATTTTTAATAATTCCTTTTGCTTGAGAAGAGTCTATTGCAGAATTTAAAAGATTTGGTGCTGCGTAAGCTAAATGGGTCGCTGCGATTGAAAGAAAAATAGCAGAAACTTTGTGAATATTCATGTATATCTCCATATATTATATTTCAGGTATTTTTATGATAAGTAATAACTTTTTTATTTCAGGTTTAACTTCCAGATGAAAATTATAAAGAGTTTTATCTGTTTTTAACCTAAATCATATTTTCATAATTTTTTATTTCACACAATATACTTCAACTTTTTCAACAAAAACTGTGATAGGAATCTAATTAAAACTTATATATTTTATTCTTTAATATTCAGTTATTCTTTAATATTTGGGATCAACAATATAGAAAAGAATAACCATGATGAGCAAAACTATAGTCATGATTGTTAAGTATGTCCCTACAGTATTAAAACTCTTTAAAAACTTCAAAATATCCATAACAACCTGATAGATAAACAATAAATTAAAAAAATTATTTCAAAATTTACTAATTCGAGCAATCACAAGTAATTTACAATTTTTTTAACTATAATTCCTACGTATAGTAAATGTATAAAT
>NZ_JBIUCS010000051.1:0-5823 GCF_044538485.1 Acinetobacter sp. ABJ_C5_2
AAAAGTCATAATCGCTTTCGTTAGACTGCATCACAAATGGACGCACATCGTAGTCTTTGGTTAAGCCAGATGTATCAAGGGTTAAGCTTGAAGCAAATAACGGACTTTTGCCTTGCCATTCTTTAAACAAAATTTCGCTAATATCGCGCACGCTTTTATTCATAAACACGCGGCTATTGCGGCGTTTATGCCAGAGTGCAGTTGGATCTTTTAAAGTTAAATTATAAATGGTGAGTGAGCCGTCACTTTGCCCTTGGCTTGCTTCGGTAATAATACCTGTCGTTCTAAAAAACTGGCCCATGTCAGTGACCTGATCGATGGTAACCTGACAGCCAATAAATTGTTTTAATGCAATATGCGCATTTGTAGACAGGCACAATAATTCAGCAACGCTACCCTGATTAAGAGTATGTTCGCCCTCAATGCGTTGCAAGAAGACTTGCTGATTTAATGATGGGTTGGAAAATTGCACATGAAGTACGCGATTCTGTGCAACCAAACCTAAACTATCTAAAATTTGAAATATTTTATGGGACATCATTATTATAAAACTGGGTCATAATCATCGATATTTTATAAAAAACAGACAGTATTGTCTAATTTATATAAATTAGCTTATCTTCCCCTAACTTACATACTTTTTAGTTTATCTAAAATAAAGGTAAAATTTTAAAGGAGAAAACCCATGTCTAAACAAATGGATCAAGCCATTCAAAGTGTCATTGACCTACATGTTTTGATCGAAAATATATTTACAGGAAAAAATGCAGAGCAAAGTCTGAGCCCGCTTTTAGATAGCTTTGATCAAAATTTTAAGATGGTAACAGTTCAAGGTCACAGCATTGGTTTCGCAGAAGTGAATAGTTTATTTAACCAAAATATTGGGAAGAAACCTTCTTTAAAAATCGACATTCTTAAGAGTACAGCTTTATACGAATTTGAAAATTATTGTTGGGTGCAATATCAGGAACATCAGCAAACTGATGAAACCGAAACATTACGCACTTCGACGGCCTGCATTAAAGTAGACGGCGAAAAATATTATTGGGTTTATTTACATGAAACTTTAGTTCCCTCATCTTCTTAACTCATCTAAAGCACCTTAAAGATGGCACCTATTTTGCTTAACAATATTACGTAAAAGCCAATGACATCAATATTGTCTTTGACTGCCAAAGACAGACCATATTAGAGGCAAGTCAAGGGATGGGGCTAATTTAAGTTTTTAATCTTATGCCTGACCAATCATCGTATGTGCCCATAACGATAAAGACTCTAAAACAGGTTTAAAAGACTGGCCTAATTCAGTCATTTCATAAACCACCTTAATCGGTGCTTTTTCACCATAAACGGTTCGAGATATTAAGCCACTTTGCTCTAATTGTTTAAGTTGAAGACTTAAGGTCATTTCAGTGATGGTTGGCATTAATTGATTGATTTCATTAAAACGTTTTGGCCCATCTTTTAGATAATACAAAATGACGCCTTTCCATTTTCCACCTACCAAATCCATAGCCATACTGATATGACATGGATAAGTTTTTCCATTCATTATGATTTCACATTTATTTTCAGTTTTTGCCATTTTTAACGCCACCTATCAACTTTGATAGTTATTGTACACCCGTACTATAAAAATTATAGTGACTATGATTTTTATAGCTACAAGGCGTTATTATGGCTTTACTTATTTTGGCCCATCCCTACTACACTCAATCAATTGCAAATAAAACGATTGTCAATGAACTCGTAAAAACCTATCCGGACCTTGAAGTGCGAGATATTTTCCAGCTTTATCCAGACTATAAAATTGACGTGAGTGCTGAACAAGAAGCGTTGTTACGCCACGACACCATCATTCTGCAATATCCAATGTTCTGGTTTAATATGCCGGCAATTTTAAAATTATGGTTTGATGAAGTTTTTACTTATCAGTTTGCTTATGGCTCTCAAGGTGACAAATTAAAAGATAAAAAAGCCATTATTAGTATGACAGTCGGGCAAAAGGAAGCTGATATGGTGAATGATCGGGAAAACTTAATTGATAGCTTTTTAAAAGCAGTTCAACATTCAATTCAATATACACAAATGCAATTAAGTAGCACATTCTTACTTTATGAAGTTTCACCTGTATCAGGTCATTCAGAGCCTGAAATTACGTTAAAAGCTGTTGAACATGGTCATAAAGTGTTAAAGCATTTGACCGAAGCATAATAAAAAAAGAGAGCATCGATATTAATGCTCTCTTTTGGTTTAAGCGACTGGTGCCAAAGTAAATAGTACTTGACCCGTTTTTACAGTTTGCACTTTTTCAATGGTATTGTGCATTTCAAAATAAAAAAAGCCCCTTTTACGAAGAGGCTTAAAACTAAATTATAAAATTGACAGTGTTAAGGAAGCAGAATCACCTTACGGCAGTCCTCTTCTCTTTCATTAAAAATGCGATAACCCTCTGCGGCATCTTCTAATTTCATTCGGTGAGTAATAATCGTTTCGGGTGTTAATTCACCACGCTCAATCAATTCTAAGAGTTGCGGTAAATATTGATGCACATGGGTTTGACCCATTTTAAAAGTTAGTCCTTTATCAAAAGCATCGCCAAATAAGAAACCATGAATCGGGCCTGCATAGACACCCGGTACACTCACCACTCCACCACGACGAACCGCAGCAATGCATTGACGAAGCGCTGCGCCACTTGAACCTTCAAGTTTTAAATTGGTGAGCACTGTTTCAATGACACTGCCCTTTGCTTCAAAACCAATGGCATCAATCACAGCATCGACACCGCGATAATTGTCAGTATTTTGAATAATAAATTCGGCCGCATCGACTTCATCAAAATTAACCGGAATAGCACCATAGGTTGCCGCCGCATAGTTCAATCGATATTCATTGTGATCGACCATAAATATCTTTTCTGCGCCAAGCATCTTGGCACAAGCGGCACTTAATAGTCCGACTGGCCCTGCACCATAAATTGCAACGGTTGAGCCACGAGTCACTTGGGCATTGGTCACGGCTTGCCAAGCAGTGGGTAAAATATCGGTCAAGAAAAGTACTTTTTCATCTGACAATGAGCCGGGTACTTTAAAAGGTCCTTTGTTGGCTTTTGGCACACGGACATATTCAGCTTGGCCGCCCGGTACACCGCCATATAAGTGGCTATAGCCAAATAAAGCTGCACCCGGTGGAATCTGCTTTTTATTAATAATTGCGCCACGCCCTGTATTGGTGGTTTCACAGGCAGCAGTTAGGTCAAGTCGGCAAAAGAAACATTCACCACAGGCAATCACAAAAGGGACGATTACACGGTCGCCCTTTTTCACATGGGTAACGGCTGGGCCGACTTCTTCAACTACGCCCATAAACTCATGCCCAAAGATATCGTCCTGCTCGGTTTTAGGGATTTTGCCTCGATATAAATGCAAGTCAGAACCACATATCGCTGTGGCGGTTACGCGTAAAATAATGTCATCTGGTTCTTGAATAATAGGGTCTGCAACCGTTTCAACTCGAACATCTTCGGCACCGTGGTAAGTAAGAGCACGCATTTTGTTATTCCTCTATTTCCTTTCATGTCATTTGATTATGAGGAGGCTTTCTTTACGGTTTGCAACGATTGTTATTTTTCACGTAAGGCATATTGCGCAAATGCAAATAAATAAAGGCTTCGCTTTGCATATGAAATATGCAATATAGAGATGAAATCACGCCGACGAACTAGAATTTCACCCTAGTGAAAAGCGTGCTAATATCCAAATTCTGACAATTACTCATGTCAAATTTACTTTAGAGGGAACAAGATGTTAAAAACTCAAAAAATCAACATCATACAAGAATTTGATGCACCTGTAGACAAGGTCTTTGCAGCCTTGAGTGAACACGAAAACCTAAGCAAACTTTTTGCTCCTGCTAAAGTCACTCGCATTAGTAATGGAAAGGATGCACGTAATGGTGTTGGCTCTGCCCGCAAGATGTCTATTCCGTTTACACCTTCATTTGTTGAAACAAATTTAGTCTATAAAGAAAATGAACTGATCGAGTACGCGATCACAAGTGGCATTAGCCCAATTAAGGCACATCGTGGTGTGATGCAATTTACAGACTTGGGAAATAACCGAACTCGTTTGAATTACACCATTAGCTTTAAAGGCCGCGTTCCTTTTATTGGCCCGATTATTAAAGCCGCTCTACAAAATGGTGTGAGTCGTGGTCTTAAAAAACTTAAGTTTTAACCCGACCTAATAAATAAAAGCCCTATTACGGGCTTTTATTTTTTTAAATATTTCTACGAAAACATCGCTATAAAATATGCGAATGGCTTGTCTCGCTCATCTATATGGTTATCGCTGAGCCTTTGAATAATGGTTCCTTCAATTATATGCAGAAGTAATTTGGCATCGTGAAATGAAGCATCCGCTTTTAGTAATCTAAGCTGACTATAGATTTCATTGGTCAGCCAAGTTCTATATCGAATGGCAGTTTGGTAGGCGTTGGAGTAGGTATTTTTAGTTTCAAAAATGGCTTTAAATAACAGGTAATACGGCCCTTCTAAGTCAGTGTGTAAATAATACAGTTTGTTGAGTTTGTCTCTTACGCTTGAGTCTTGGTCGTATTCCACCGTTTCAACGACTTTGTCTTGTAGCCGTTCTTTTTGCACAAGTAGGCAGATTTCAATAAACCGCGCTTTGGACTGGAAGTGATGATAAAAAGTCATTTTTGTAATTTCAGACTCTTTGATAATTCTATCGACACCTACTAAATGGAATCCGTGATGGTGAAATAAATCAATTGCTTTATTTACAACTTTTAAAGCACGTGTAGAAAGTACTAAAGGTGGCATAGTTGTACCGTTTAAAATAATTTTTTGTTGTATGTAAAAGAGATAGAAATGCCGTCACTCTTAAAATGAGTGCTAAAAACAGGCATGCAAAAGCGGCACTAAAGATGTGCTCGCCTATCTCGGGTTTATTGTTGCTATGATTTTGAGTCGTAACGATTCGTAAGGTGCAGAAAACCTAGAGTCGATTAAACCGATTTAGAAAGTATTTAAACGGTATAAATAGAGAGATTTTGGCAAAGGCCAAAAATTGAGAAGAATTAGTACGCATAGCGGACTCCTAGATGAAATAGAAGTTCTACCAGATCACTGCTAAATGATTATGGTGGCAGAACGAAGAAGGGTTAGCAGACTGGAGCCAAAGAATCCAGCACACCCGAAGGTGTCCCCCTCCCGTTCTGAACTGCACCCCATAAGTTAGACTTTTTAAACTTATGAGGTGTGCCCTATGCCAATTCCGAAGCATTCAAAAGAGTTAAAATTAAGTGTCATTCAAGCTTATTTAGAGGGAAGTAAAGGATATAAAATCCTTTCACAAGAATTTAATGTAGATCTCCAAACCATCCGCTTATGGATTGAAAACTATAAGGCACTAGGTGAAGATGGTCTGAATGTTAAAACTAAAAAAACCTACTACTCTTCCGAATTTAAAATCAAGGCTGTACAAATGCTTCTTGATAAGATACCAGTAAGAGAAGTTAGAAGACGGTTAAATCTGAGCGGGACGTCAATTTTAAGAAGATGGCTAGCTCAGTATCATAAAGAAGGGATTGCTGGGTTTAATACCACGAGGATTTATACCAATATGCTTAAACAAGATAAAACTAAAATAACCAAGCCTGTAAAAGATGATAAAGATAAATCTCAGCAGGAGCTCATTGATGAAGTGACTGCTTTACGAGCAGAGGTTGCCTTTTTAAAAAAGCTAAAAGCCTTAAAACTGAAGCAACGTACTTAAATTCAATTTCTACTGCAGACAG
>NZ_JBIUCS010000052.1:0-4224 GCF_044538485.1 Acinetobacter sp. ABJ_C5_2
AGTTAGGTGAAACGGTTAACTTTGCAGATGGTACCAACACCACAGCAGTGTATGACCCAGCAACCAATACCTATAAATACAATGTAAATGACAACATTGCATTAACCAATGCGGGCAGTTTAACGGTCGGGAATAGCAAGGTTGATAACAACGGATTAACTATTACTGGCGGTCCAAGTGTAACCACTGCAGGTATTAATGCAGGCAACCAGAAGATTACTAATGTTACAGCAGGAACCAATGCGACTGATGCGGTCAATGTAAGTCAGTTAAATGCAACCAACCAGAATGTAACGACTGCGCAAAATACTGCAAACACGGCAATGACGAATGCAGCAGCAGCACAAGCAACAGCAGATAAAGGTCTGAACTTTAGTGTTAATGGTGACACAGCGGATAACGTGAAGTTAGGTGAAACGGTTAACTTTGCAGATGGTACCAACACCACAGCAGTGTATGACCCAGCAACCAATACCTATAAATACAATGTAAATGACAACATTGCATTAACCAATGCGGGCAGTTTAACGGTTGGTAACACCAAGGTTGATAACAGTGGCCTAACCATTACAGGCGGTCCAAGTGTAACGACTGCAGGTATCAATGCAGGCAACCAGAAAATTACCAATGTTACAGCAGGTACTATCTCATCTACATCAACAGATGCAGTGAATGGTAGCCAGTTAAATGCGACTAACCAGAATGTAACTGCTGCTCAAAATACTGCAAATACAGCAGTGACCAATGCTGCTGCAGCACAAGCAACGGCTGATAAAGGCCTGAACTTTAGTGTTAATGGTGGTACGGCAGACAATGTGAAGTTAGGTGAAACGGTTAACTTTGCAGATGGCACCAACACCACAGCAGTGTATGATCCTGCAACCAACACCTATAAATACAATGTAAATGACAACATTGCATTAACCAATGCAGGTAGTTTAACAGTTGGCAATACTAAAGTTGATAACAGTGGTTTAACGACTGGCAATACTAAGATTGATAATAGCGGATTAACCATTACTGGTGGTCCAAGTGTAACAACTGTCGGCATTAATGCAGGTAACCAGAAAATTACCAACGTTGCGGCAGGGACTATTTCATCTACGTCAACAGATGCAGTGAATGGTAGCCAGTTAGATGCGACCAACCAGAATGTAACCACTGCGCAAAATACTGCAAACACGGCAATAACGAATGCAGCAGCAGCGCAAGCGACAGCAGACAAAGGCCTGAACTTTAGTGTCAATGGTGGTACGGCAGACAACGTGAAGTTAGGTGAAACGGTTAACTTTGCAGATGGCACCAACACCACTGCAGTATATGACCCTGCAACCAATACCTATAAATACAATGTGAATGACAACATTGCATTAACCAATGCGGGTAGCTTAACAGTTGGCAATACTAAAGTTGATAACAGTGGTCTAACCATTACCGGCGGCCCAAGTGTAACCACTGCCGGCATTAATGCGGGTAATCAGAAGATTACCAACGTGGCAGCAGGAACAATTTCTGCGACCTCTACAGATGCAGTAAATGGTAGCCAGTTAAATGCAACCAATCAGAATATAACAACTGCCCAGAACACAGCAAACACAGCAGTCAGCAATGCAGCAGCAGCCCAAGCGATGGCAGATAAAGGCCTGAACTTTAGTGTCAATGGTGGTACGGCTGACAATGTGAAGCTGGGTGAAACGGTTAACTTTGCAGATGGCACCAACACCACAGCAGTGTATGATCCTGCAACCAATACCTATAAATACAATGTGAATGACAACATTGCATTAACCAATGCTGGCAGCTTAACAGTAGGCAGTACTAAGGTTGATAACAGTGGTTTAACCATTACCGGTGGCCCAAGTGTAACAACTGCAGGTATTAATGCTGCTAACCAGAAGATTACCAATGTAGCAGCAGGCACTAATGCAACTGATGCTGTTAATGTAAGTCAACTTGGTGCAGTAACTACAGCCGCGAATACCAAGACAGATGCTTTAGGTACAAGTACGGCAAGCAATCTGGGTGGAGGTGCAGTCTATAATCCGGTTACAGGTGCAGTCAGTTCACCAGTCTATAGTGTGAATGGCAACAACGTGAATAACGTGGGCGATGCGATCACTGCATTGGACAAAGGCTGGACCTTGCAAAGCAATGGTGCCAATGCAGGTGCAGTGAAAGCTGGCGATACAGTTGACATTGGTACGGTTGCAGGCGAAAGCAACCTGAAAGTAACCAAGACTGGTAACAAGATCCAGTATGCACTGAACCGTGATCTTAATATTGACAGCGTAACGGCAGGCGACAGCAAGCTAGATACCAATGGTCTCACCATTGCTGGTGGCCCAAGTGTGACCAAGTCTGGTATTGATGCAGCTAACCAGAAGATTACTAACGTTGCAGCAGGGACTATTTCTGCTACATCAACAGATGCAGTGAATGGTAGTCAGTTAAATGCGACCAACCAGAATGTAACGACTGCACAAAACACTGCAAACACAGCAGTCAGCAATGCAGCAGCAGCCCAAGCCACAGCAGACAAAGGCCTGAACTTTAGTGTCAATGGTGGTACGACAAACAATGTGAAGTTAGGTGAAACGGTTAACTTTGCAGATGGTACCAACACCACAGCAGTGTATGACCCAGCAACCAATACCTATAAATACAATGTAAATGACAACATTGCATTAACCAATGCGGGCAGTTTAACGGTTGGTAACACCAAGGTTGATAACAGTGGCTTAACTATTAGTGGTGGCCCAAGTGTAACAACTGCAGGTATTAATGCAGGCAACCAGAAGATTACCAATGTTACAGCAGGAACCAATGCGACTGATGCGGTCAATGTAAGTCAGTTAAATGCAACCAACCAGAATGTAACGACTGCGCAAAATACTGCAAACACGGCAATGACGAATGCAGCAGCAGCACAAGCAACGGCAGACAAAGGTCTGAACTTTAGTGTGAATGGCGGTACGGCTGACAATGTGAAGCTGGGTGAAACGGTTAACTTTGCAGATGGCACCAACACCACAGCAGTGTATGATCCTGCAACCAATACCTATAAATACAATGTGAATGACAACATTGCATTAACCAATGCCGGCAGCTTAACAGTAGGCAGTACTAAGGTTGATAACAGTGGTTTAACCATTACCGGTGGCCCAAGTGTAACGACTGCGGGTATCAATGCTGCTAACCAGAAGATTACCAATGTAGCAGCAGGCACTAATGCAACTGATGCTGTTAATGTAAGTCAACTTGGTGCAGTAACTACAGCCGCGAATACCAAGACAGATGCTTTAGGTACAAGTACGGCAAGCAATCTGGGTGGAGGTGCAGTCTATAATCCGGTTACGGGCGCAGTCAGTTCACCAGTCTATAGCGTGAATGGCAACAACGTGAACAACGTTGGTGACGCGATTACAGCACTGGATAAAGGCTGGACACTACAAAGCAATGGTACCAATGCAGGTGCAGTGAAAGCTGGTGATACAGTTGACATTGGTACGGTTGCAGGCGAAAGCAACCTGAAAGTAACCAAGACTGGTAACAAGATCCAGTATGCACTGAACCGTGATCTAAATATTGACAGCGTAACGGCAGGCGACAGCAAGCTAGACACCAATGGTCTAACCATTGTTGGTGGTCCAAGCGTGACCAAGTCTGGCATTAATGCGGGTAATCAGAAGATTACCAACGTGGCAGCAGGAACAATTTCTGCGACCTCTACAGATGCAGTAAATGGTAGCCAGTTAAATGCGACCAACCAGAATGTAACGACTGCCCAGAACACTGCAAATACAGCAGTGACGAATGCAGCAGCAGCCCAAGCAACGGCAGACAAAGGCCTGAACTTTAGTGTGAATGGTGGTACGGCTGATAATGTGAAGCTGGGTGAAACGGTTAACTTTGCAGATGGCACCAACACCACTGCAGTATATGACCCTGCAACCAATACCTATAAATACAATGTGAATGACAACATTGCATTAACCAATGCGGGTAGCTTAACGGTCGGTAACACCAAGGTTGATAACAATGGTTTAACCATTGCGGGTGGTCCAAGCGTGACCAAGTCTGGTATTGATGCAGGCAATCAGAAGATTACCAATGTAGCAGCAGGCACTAATGCAACTGATGCTGTTAATGTAAGTCAACTTGGTGCAGTAACTACAGCCGCGAATACCAAGACAGATGCTTTAGGTACAAGTACGGCAAGCAATC
>NZ_JBIUCS010000053.1:0-4175 GCF_044538485.1 Acinetobacter sp. ABJ_C5_2
GTTATTATCTATATAAAATTTTTCACTATATACCTTTACTTTATTATATTTAAACATCTTGTTTTGCCCAAATGCCCCTTTAAAATTAATCACTTTTTCCATTGATTCCAAATCAATAATTTGGGTTGAATAATTAACTTGAAAGCTTTCAGTTATGAGATAATCATTAATATTTTTCGTAAAAAAATCAATGAATTCATTTCCCCCCCCAAGAATAATTACTACTGATTCATTTTTAAAGTAATCAGGAAGTTTAAGAAATTCTGGTATAACATCAAAAGAACACTTTAGCATCTATGGTTATCGCCTCCATATTTATTTGTAGATCTAGCATTACCATTATCATAAGTTAAATGACCATCTTGTTTTACGCCATTTTTTACTACGTGATAATGTGGCTTCTCATATTCAACTGGTTTTTTATCTTTAAAAACATGCCCTTGTGGATGTAACTGCAATTTATCATTATATTGTTCCCCAGAAACATTTATTTTATATTTTCAATATACATAGGTTTACCAGATGAGTCATTTCCCATAAATTTTAAAGAACTAGTATAACTTTGTAAGATTGGTATACCAGCTTGACGCATAGCTTCTCTTCTTGTAGCTCGATTGATTGAAAACTCTTTATCACCTTTAGTTGAATCTCTTCTAATTTGATTAGTAGTACTTAATCCCAAAGGATCAATCCAACTCATTGGATTCGGTGCATAAGCATATATATTATGCCCACCCAATAATCCAATCGGGTCTTTGCAAATAAAACGACCTACATACAGTGAATAATAACGATAACGGTTGTAATGAAGACCTGTTTCTTGGTCGAAATACTGCCCTTGGAAACGGATATTATTACTGATGATCTCAGAGTCTTCAAAGAAGTTAGATTTAGCTTTTTCAGCTTTACACTCACCCCAAGCCTTATATTCAGCTTTCCAAGTATTGATATAATCGTTCAATCAATTGGTTGGTATGCTGGATAGCATTATTTTGAGTTTGAGCCTAATAGCCTTTGTCATGCTCATTCAATATTAATTGCTGAGTTAAGCGCCCAACTTCATCATACCATTGTGTTGGCTAAGACCATTTGCATAGTGTCGTAACGTCTCTCTATGTAAATCGTCACGCTCAAAACTAACAATATCTTCACCATTTAATGCCATGCCATAGAGATGTCCACTTCAATAAGACAGCCAATCTATTTTCTGTCCATCTGGTCGGATGGCTGCAGTTCAATTATTTAATTCATCATAAACATGTTTCCGCACCGCAGTTTTATGTTTCAATAAGTTTTCAGATAAATAGTAATTTAAAATCGAAGATATTCATTATGAAAGTATATTTACCCTATTGACTACCATAAAACACTACAAAAAATGGTATTTTTAATACATATAAGTATTTTTTGACTTAAAATTCATCATACTTTTATAACTAACCATGTTAATATCATTTAGGTCATTCAGATTGTAAGCCAACAGTTCAATATTAAAAACCCGCCAAATATTTTTCAAATGTATGTTATTTTCCTTTTCAAAATATTTATAAATTCTTTAAAAATATTATTTACATTACTTTCATTAATTAAATATTTGGAAAAAGTTGTATAATTATAACAAACTGTAGAAGAACCTAATTCATTTATCATATATTTTTCAGCATCTATTACATTATTACAGTTTAAAAATTTAACTTCTTTTTCTAAATTTAAAAATGCATCTATTGATAAACAACCAATTAAATATTCCGTTATAATTTCATCACTATCCAAAGCACGCTCAAAATCCAGATTCTCATGCCGTTCTAAAAACTTTTGTTCAGCATGTTTCTTGAATTCATCTTTATTAAAACCAACTACATATTTAGGTTCTATCCAGTATTCAAAAATTTCGTCTTCTAACAGTCTACAAACTTCGATTATATCTATTGGCTTATTTAAAAATTTCAATTTAAAGCTCCTGTTTTTGAATTTTAGTTGGCATTGCTAATACATCTTGCAATCTACGAATACAAGGATCAGCATAAGCATGAAGTTTAGCTTTGTCTTTTTCACATAAACTATATGCTTTATCTACTGATTTCATAGTTCTTTTAGACCACTGAGAATAGATTGACCTTTAATAACATGATCTGAGTTTCCAACTAAGATACCTGTCGCTTTAGTATATCTAATTGTCCCACTTACTCCTCCAGAAATTTTAAAATTAACATTTGATCTATTATTGAAAATATAGACATTAAAAAAACCCACTTTCAACTGGGGCTTTTCGAATTTTGCGGAAGCGGTGCCAGACAAATTTAAGCCATAACCATTTAATTTTAAATAAAATATATATTCACATTTAATTTTTAGTGCAATTGATTTCTTTCTAATGACCGTACACTTATCGATCTTCTGGCAGTAACAGCACCATTATTGAGAATATCTTATACTCTTTATTATGGCAAACTGTCACAGCACTTAACGTCCCTTTAGAACCCAAAATCTTTTGCAGTTCAAGTTATTTTATATTATGGACAACCATCAATAAAAAACCTTTGAAATTTCAAAAGTTTTTCACTTTATATTAAAATTTTCTAATTTAAAAATTGAACATTACCTATCTAATGCCTTTCTTCAAATAAGATTACTCAATTAAAGCATAACCAACAACATTAGGCCCTTCAAACAATTCTATTGCATTACCTTTTTTTAAAGAGCTTTTTGGATAAGTATCAGATAAAAATTCGAGTTTAGCTTTTAAAGGCTTATTTTCACTGAAAATTAATTTAATACTCCATGATGTATTTTTATTATTTAAATCTTTTAAAATAGTAGTACAAAAATATTCACCGCGTGAAGGTTGAAATAATTTTCTACCTTTATCTGGCAATTTCCAAGTTAAATTTACATCATACATTCTATTTCCTGTTATTTAAATTTACATTGATTAGCAATAACCCATGCAATTTTTGAGTGGTTGTTCAATTGATCTAAAGTTGCATATCTAGCAGCCCCAATCCCATCCAACATACCATCTATATGCATCTGATCTGCTATCTTATCAGGAACACTTACTTGTACCATCATAAACTCACATCCCCCATGCCCCATTGTATTTCCCCATACTTTTGCATTTGCATAAAATGCAGCCATCCATTTACCATCCAAAGCACCAGATTTCGTCGTCCATCGATCTGTACGGCTTAGAGAACTATATTCATCCATACTCATAGATCTATATAAATTTTTTAGACCATAAGGATCAATCCATGAAATTGGGTTTAAAGCATATTTAAAAATATTAAACCCGCCATTTAGCCCAATCGGGTCTTTACTAACAAACTTACCTACATACGGCGAATAATAACGATAACGGTTGTAATGAAGTCCTATCTCTTCATCAAAATATTGACCTTGAAAACGGATATTATTTGAAATAATTTCACTATTTTCGAAGAAATTTGACTTAGCTTTCTCCGCTTTACACTCATCCCAAGCTTTATATTCGGCTTTCCAAATAATTGCACCTGTATGGTCGGTCATTTCCTGCGGCGTACCCAAGTGGTCACAATGATAGAACCATACATCATCAAATTCTTTACCCTGTTTTTCAATTTTCCAAAGCGGGTCACAAGGTCTATCTGACCAATCTGGAGTTTGGTGTAATTCTATTGGACTTAAATAAACAGCCTGTGGCATTGGTACGAAACTGTCTTTTTCATAGATGTAATGCTTGGTCAGTTCCTCTGTGGACTCATAAGCAAGCGTATCCTCATCCCATCTATAAATAATGTTCTGCTCTTGACCTGTATGGTGATGTTTACTCCACTTTTGAATACGACGGCATAAAGCATCATAGCCATATTCTGGTGTGTATTGACTATTACGACTCTTTACCATGCGGCTATAGACATGACGCAATAGAATTTGATAGATTCAGTTTTCTTCTTTGTTTAATTTTTAGTGTTGTGATACTTATCACTAATCAGATGTAATGATTTACCTACCCAAAGTATATTTCCAAAAATTGAAAAAATTTATTAATTTTAATTAAGACTGAATCATCTAGTCTTAATTCCACTACACTAAATAGTTCTTAATTTATAATTTAAATCCATTCTTTTACATTTTTCAAAATATTACCCTCATTGATTGACTCATCTAAGTTATGATAAACATCTATCAAGATT
>NZ_JBIUCS010000054.1:0-3690 GCF_044538485.1 Acinetobacter sp. ABJ_C5_2
GTAATATTATTTTGAAAGATAATATTATTCTATCATAGAAAATTCAAAGTAAAGAGTGAGCTTATCTTAATAAAAAAACTTAAGTTTATACTTTTTACTTTTCTTATGATTGTACTGATAACGGCTTCATATGCTGATTTTGGTTTTATTCAAGATAAGGGTAGGTGCATGAATGTAAGAGTAAATTTAAGCCTAAGTTCGAAAGTTACGTCCAAATTAAATAATGACATAGTAATCCATACCCGCTCAGCATAGGTGAATGTGCTAACTCATTGGGCATAAAAGTAAAGCTAGGCAGCATTTATTTATGAATAGAGCAACAGTAAATATTGAATTGCCGAACATGCCTGAGCGCGGAATTTATAGTCGAAGATTTGATTTTAGTGAATTAATTAGTACTAATTAATTAAAAAATGGATTTAAATATAAAGTCTAAATCATACGAACAAAACAGAATATATTGGCTTCCTTGATGAGTCAGCAAGGGCTAGACGAATCTTTAGGGATAATCCAGATAATATTGAAATTCTTTTATTAGGCAAAAATGATGAGCTTTTAGATAAATTACAAATCGTTTAAGAAATAATCAATGATGGTCAAGGAAAAGTCCAGATGAAACCTGCTGTGGAGGTGATGATGAGCACAACCATGACCACGATAGTAATGAACAAATTGAAAATGTTGTTTTAAAATCAGATTTTGAAATTTCAGAATCAAGGACTAAGCAGATAGTGAAAGTATTAAAGATAGTAATAGGTACCTATATTCTATTAAACAGCATAAGTTTATATGCAGAAAGTACAAACGAGTGTATGAAGTATTGGAGTGAAAAATCCTCTATATCTCTTAATGTTTTAGGAGAGGTAGAATGTGAAAATATTTGGGAATATGGGAAAAGTAATGCTACCCAAGATCGTTTGAAACTATTAAACCAATTGAAATTAACACCAAAGAATAACCAATGGATGTCAACAGGTGAGTGTTCTAAGGTTTCATATAATGAAAATGTTTATTATATCTACCGTGCATACTATAAAGAAGATAGAGATGAAATATGGATTACATATAATGCTAAAAGTTCATTTTCTTATTTTAGAAAAGTAAGTTCACCCCAAAATGAAGGAGAAAATTTTAAAGTATCTTTAAGTTGTGCGAAAAATGGAGAATATGAAGGAGCTAAATCTGCTTTAAATAATTATTTAAAAAACAATACTTTAGTTAGTATGGACTATTATAAAGTAGGGGATTGGTACAAGGAGAATTAATTATGAAGAAAATAATTAAATTTGAAAAATTAATTTTTGTATGTTTATTAGGTTTAAACGTATGTACTATTCAATATGTAATTGAAGGAGCTTATGCAAATTCTTTTGAAATAAAGAAAGTAAATAATAGCCAATTCATTGAATCTACTGAAAAAAATAGAAAAGTAAAAAAGGGTTTAGATAATAAAATTTATTTATTATTAGATCCTGATGAAGGATGTATTATAAGTGAAAAACCTCTTAATAGAGATATCGTAATTATCTATAAAGAGGACGAAAAATTTAAATATGATATTGTGAATCCAGTCTTGAAAAAAGATAGTAGTGATTGTGTTTCAGAATTAGCTTTTGTTACAGATGAGCCTAATTATTTTTATAATATTAATAAAAGAAGTAAGGAGTTAGTTCGTGGTTATGGTTTTGAATTAAATAAGGATCAGATTCTATATAAAAATAATAAAATTAGAGGAGTTGATTTGATAGGGAATGGAATCCCTAATATTGTAACTGAATGTTTTTCAAATGAAGGTGCTCATTTTAATATTTTGGGAGGGTATAATAATGAAGAAAAATTATTACATCGTTATACCTACCTAGATATGAATTTACAAGTCTCATGTACTGAAAATGAAGAAATATATAGTAAAGGTTTGTTGGATTTAAGAAATAAATATAAAGATTATTAGTAAGATTTGAGTAATATAGGTACTTTTATTGCTAAAAGTGCCTATATAGCCTATACCATCTTTGATTAAATAGTTATTAGACGGCTTCTATAAATGATATCAATATCATAACTCTTAAACCCAATTTAATATTTTTAAATTGTTGATTTTAATATTTTTAATTTTGTTGCTATCCCCGTTAATTAAATAGGGCAGTTTAGCGCCAATCAGAATAGGTAAGTCATCATCAATATCATCACTGTATGTTGCAAACCAAGGTTGTTTGATATCAAGCTTATTCAATCTTCTTACTTTTTCTTCAGACCTGCAATGTATCCCACTTATCCATCCTCCTAGTTTCTTTTGTAGAGGAGTACCAACAATTTGTACATCTAGATTGATAGACTCGAGTAAAACATTCGCTAACTTTTCTGGTGCAGCCGTGGCAATAAACACAATTCTTCCATTGGCTAAATGATCTTTAACTTCGGCTATACCTTGCTCAAACCAATATAATGAACTGGAAGGAGAGTCTTTGATATTCTTCGAGAAATTCTTAAGACTGTATTCTAATTTTTCTTCATTCAAGCTATACGTTGCAATCTATAAATACAATGAAGCACCTTTAGATTTATATTTCTTAAATTTCATAAGAGGTAAAGCGATGGGTGTAACAATAAATGCAGCAATAAATCTAAAAATATTAGATTTCAATTTATCTGCTAACCATGCCTTTGTAGAGCCAACCGATAGTAATATCCCATCTAAGTCAAAAACAACAATTTCTTTCATGTACTTCTCTAAATTGAATAGTAATGATTTTACTAATATCTAAATGGGTGTTTTTTAATCTTCTTTAAATTGGCAATTAATAAGAGTTTCCTATAATATAACCAACTATTTATAAGAATTTTGAAAATATATTGAATATAGAGTTTAATAAATGAAAATTGCCTCCTTTATCTTTCTGAGCTTTAGTCTTTTAGTGTGCTCAAATATATCGAATGCTGCATTTTATTCGTATAAGTATTGTACTATTCAGAATAAATGTAAAGAACTGAAATACACATTGAATCAGGGGATTTATGTTTTACATGCATATGAACCTCCTGTCGATGAGTTCTATATTAAAATAAAAGATGATAAATATTATGTGATATATAAAAATATCTTTATGGAAGGTGTTGAAGTAGGCTGGGCACAAATGAAAATAATTACTAATAATGAAAATAAGCTGGTTATGGAAACTAATAAGATATTTCAGACTTTAGGAAATTATAATTCTATAGGTGGTGGTGATAATTTTGAGTACATTCCATCAAAAAATTATAGAAGTAATATGTATGTGCTTAATGACTTCTATGATCGATATTCTTTTAGACAATATCAAAAATTAACTTTTATAAAGAAAAATAAGCAACTTTTACTTGATTGTAAGAGCTATATGCAAGATCTAGATCCAAAAAATAATCTTTCTGGTATGTTCTATGGTGTTTGTACTGATAAGGAAAAAGTTTATTTTAAAGAAATTCCAGAATTATAATTTAGATTTTTTTGTTATACCAATTCTTTAACTCTATTCAAGAGTCATAAGTTTTTAACCTTTATAAATTAGATAGTATAAACGTTTGATATGAAACTAACATTTATCATTATATTTGGCTGTATAAGTATGCACAGTTATTGTGATGTAAATTTGGATAGAAAAAATTATTTAGACTTTAACTCAGTAAACTTAAAAGATAAATCTTATATTATTG
>NZ_JBIUCS010000055.1:0-3673 GCF_044538485.1 Acinetobacter sp. ABJ_C5_2
GTATTAAAAAAGTATTACTATGATAAATATTATGCACTTAGAGCTTTTAATGATTTTGGTGAAGTAGAAAAAATAAGTTTTAAAAATAATTTAGATAATTCTATTAAGTTTTTTAAAAATATTGGCTTGTGTGAAATTAATCCTAGAAAAAATGATAAGTTAATGAAAGTTATAGGTTTTGCTTATTTAAATATGGCATTTTATAATGAGATTTCAAATATTCTAGATATGCTAGCTTTAAAAATGAAAAAAGAAAAGATATTAACTGGTAATGGGGTTTTTCTTTTAGATAAAAATGATGGGGTTCTGGAATTAAATATTTCTTATGATTCAAACACTAAGGCAATTAGTGATATTTACACACCTAAAGAGATTTCTGAGATTGAATACTTTGGAAAGTGTTGGAAAGATATTTGTGATCGCTATAATGAACTAATAAGTGATATAAAAAGAGTTGAAAGCCAAGTTACCGAAGAAGATCTAGGTCTATAGAGGATAATGTCCATTTTTAAGCCTATTTGGATTTTTACAGGGTAAATGATTTTTTGCATTATAATAATTGAAATGTAAATATAATCACTTAAGATATTTAAAAGTTCATCGGAAGATGGGCTTTTTCTATAAATATATAATATGTTTTGTTAAAATGATTCAAGTTAAGTTGTTAGATTAAAAAATGAAAAATTTAAGTATAGGATTAGTTCTAATTATTTCATTATTTGGTTGTGGAAATTCTACAGCTAAACATCAAGACAAGTTCTTAGTGCATATCCATGAAAATACTTCTGATCCTTACAAAGAGTGTATGGTCACATATATTAAAAACCATTGGGACGAAGTTTGGAAAACTTATAATACTGAAAAAACTAGGGAGGCTCGTGGTGAAACAGATATAGTCAATTTCATGATTGAAAAGTATCTATCTGAATGTAAAAAATAATACATTTGAGCTAAATTTATTTTTATGTATTTAAGGCTTTCAAAGCCCTGAGTTTTCAGGGTTTTACTAATAGCCGCTTTTAAGAAAGAAATATTTTTAAGTAGGCAGTATGCTTTAAAATTATTTTAATATTTGCATATAAATGTTATAGAAAAGGATGGAGTTAGTAATAAGAATAAGTTCAAAGGAAGCGCTTAACCGATCCTCTCAAAATTCGATATATTTCGTTAAATAGGTAAACGATGACCGTACTTTTAGAAAAAGATTTAAGCCCATCTGAGTTTACATTGTTTTCTGAAATATTATGGAAACTTGGCTCAGGGAAAGGGCAATACAATTTACGTGAAAGTATTCTTGCAGATATTGCCATCTTGTTGCGGGCTGATTTCGCGGCATCTTATATTTGGGATTCAACCCATAACTTATCGAAAGAAGGTGTGATATGGAAAATCGACCCAAAAGCTATGAAGGACTATGAGTGTGTTTGGCAATTTGATGATCCGATTACAGCACAGCTTCGCAAACGTCAAAAACCAACTTTCGTAAACGAGGTCATGCCTCTCGCAGACCTGAAAAAAACACCCTATTACAATGAGTTTTTGAGAGCCTATGGTTTATATCACGGCATAAATATTTATTTTGTCCGAAATGGTATGGATATTGGTGATTTACGCATTTGGCGTGCGAAAGATGCCGACACGTTTAGTGAACGTGAAAAAAGAATATTAAACCTGCTTGAACCTTATTTTACTCAAGCCTTACCCAGTGATTTATCAAGTCAATATGGTCTGACGTCACGGGAACAAGAAGTGGTTCGCTTGGTAACTAAAGGTTTAAGTGATAAAGATGTGGCCAATTTACTGGATATTAGCTTTACAACATTAAGAACTCATTTGAACAATTCTATGAGAAAAATCGGTTGCAATAATCGCACTGAAATGGCCTTGCTCATTCGATATTAAAGTTTAAGCAATCCTCAATTTTGAGGATGCGAATCAATAAGCAATTTGTACTAAGTTTCTAAAATTACAACTTAAATGGATTAAAAATTACTATGTTAAATACAAATGAAAAAATTAATTGGATCGAATCACTTGATCTATCAAATGCTTCAGTAGATTTCATTACTAAACTCATTCATGAAAGAAAAGTATCTTGTGAAGAGCTTGTACATCATTACTTCGATAATATTGAAAAACAGCAATCCTTAAATGCATTTATTAGCACAGATAAGGCTTCAGCAATTCAACAAGCTCAATATTGGGATAAATATCTACTGAGTGGAAAACCGTGCCCAGCTTTGATGGGTATTTTAATTGCGGTTAAAGATAATATTCATGTTGCAGGTTTCCCAAATAGTGCAGGCACACCAGCTTTAGCTCAATTTAGGCCTCAAACTTCTGCGCCCGTTATTCAAAAGCTTATTGATCAAGGTGCAATCATTGTTGGTAAAGCCAATATGCACGAATTGGCCTTTGGGGTAACTGGTTATAATACTGCCATGCATATAGAAGGTGTGGTGGGTACACGAAATGCCGTAAACCCGTTACATATTGCTGGTGGGTCTTCTTCGGGTAGTGCGGTAGCTGTTGCAGCGGGTATGGTTCCGATTGCTATGGGTACAGACACAGGTGCTTCTATTCGACTGCCAAGTGCCTTAAATGGTTGTGTGGGTTTTCGTCCTACGGTAGGACGATATTCACAAGAAGGTATTACCCCAATTTCACATACTCGAGATACCGCTGGACCTATTGCACATACCGTATCTGATGTTATTTTAATTGATGAGCTTATTACTCAAGAACCAAGAAAAGAACCACTCCAGCCTCATCAAATTCGGCTCGGTATCAATTCATATTTTTGGAATCATTTAGATGAAGACGTTCATGAACAGGCTCATATTGCGCTTGAGCTTTTAAAAAGTGCAGGAGTCGAAATTATTCCTGTCGATATGCCAAATTTAGAACAACTCAATCAAGCTATTTCATTTCCTGTGGCTATATATGAAGGCAAATATGACCTGATTCAATATTTGAAAGATCATCATGTAAATTTGACTATAGAGACTGTAGTTGATCAGATTTCAAGTCCAGATGTACAGGCAATTTTTAAACTGAATATTCTTCCTGAGCTAACTCTAGATCAAACTGGTCAACTTGTTCCAGTTTTACCTTTGTATGAAAAAGCCATCAGTGAAGCTCGTCCACAATTGCTTGAACTCTACCAAAACACATTTAAGACGCATAACTTACATGCTTTATTATTTCCGACATCACCGATTGTTGCACCTCTAGCAAATGAAGAAGTCTATTCAATTGAAACTTTCCAGACACTCATGCGAAATACAGACCCCGGCAGTAATATTGGAATACCAGGACTGAGTTTACCTATTGGGAAGGGCGCGAAATCAAAACTACCAGTTGGATTTGAAATAGATGGCTTAGCTCATCAAGATAGTGAATTGCTTGCGATTGGAATAACTTTAGAAGAAATTTTTAAGGATTTAAATCAATAAACAAAACTACTTAAACCACTATTTTTAAAGACTTGTTTCTCTATTAATAATAGGTTGAAATTTATTGGTAAGCCTGTTTTTATCTGAAAAATTATAAGCCATTTCACTTGTTATAATGGCTTATTTATTAAACAATTATTACTTTTTGATTTACTCATCCTGTCAGTTTTACGGTTGTTAATTTGAGAAAATATAATATTTATAACTTATATATATCT
>NZ_JBIUCS010000056.1:0-3251 GCF_044538485.1 Acinetobacter sp. ABJ_C5_2
AGTTTAATCATGAACTTATATAAAAATTATCCTGTAGATGGAAATAAAATTATTGAGAGTGCTGATAGAAAAACTATTTCTAGGTTTTTTTCTAACCAATTAACAAATATGTTAGTAAAAGATTATGAGTGTAGTAGTAGTTTAAATGGAGTGTGCAATATAGATTTTAATATTTTAATTCATTCACAAGATACTCCTAATAAATATAAAATATTACAGGATACTGATAGTTTAGTAACAGTTAAAGTTGAATATCACCAATATTCTCAATTTATTAACTTTGTTATTAATAAAGAATTTTCTTGTAAAAAAATAGGAAATATAAAATATGACAATGGAAGTGATTTAATTAAAATATTACGGAAATAATGTGAAATATTCAACATTATTCTTAATTTTATTATTTGCTAGCTATACATTTAAAAATAGAGATATATGGAATGGTACCTATCATAATTATGGCTCATAAAAAATTTTAGAAGATAATGTTGCAACTAGGGAGATGATTTTAACACTAACATCAAAAAAGTGTATTTTCTCAATTTTGGTTTTCAAATGGATAAAAATTATTTATGTAAGGTGGAAGAAAAAATAATAATCTATATTTGTTTGATGCTAATAGTCATGAGAAATTTGGAAAAATTATCTACAGAAAATGAAATTATTATCTTTATTCCTATTATGTTATAGATGGTAGAAAAAAATTTTCTTTAAGGATAAATAATAGTTATTATATGATCTTTATTAAATATTTTAGTTATATTAAATAAATCTAACTAGCTTTTAGGTTTATTTAATTTTAATATTTTATTAGAGTTTTAAAATAATAGTATTAATTTTATAGAGAATATATAGTGAGAATTTTTTTTTATTGGTTTTCAAGTATGCATTTCCTCAAATACAGAAGATTATAAAACACAACATTTAGATGATAAGACAATATATAATAGTGAAGTTAAGTATCTTGATGATACTCAACGTACAGGGTTGAAAAATAGAAATTTAAAATGTAAGTTTAATGGGAAAGAAGCAAATAGTGAAAACTATAAATGCTTAAGTAATTTTAATAATTCTACAATAAAAGATTTGAAAATTCATATTTGGACTTTGATAGTTTAGAAGGACACCTAATAAATGGTATTATGAAAGAATTGTAAATAGATGGATGTTATGTTATTGTAGTGAAATTAAAATTTTAAAAGACAAAATTTATATGTATCAAGCTTTTGATCAGTGGTTAAAAGAACTACATATATATAATATTGTTGGTAAGAAAAGAGATGAAAAAACAAAGTTTAATAATTATTTGTGTCATTACTGTGATTTGTGGATGTAGTGTAATAGCCAAGCCCGTATCTACATGTAAAACAGACTTTGATAATCTAAGTTGTATTAGAAGTGCATCAAGTTCAACTAATTCTGAAATGAAAAGAATACTAGAAAATTTATATAAGTCAGTAGATAATGTTAATGAATTAAAAGCTTCACAAATAAAATGGACACAATATAAAAATACATATTGCAAAGAATTTTTGGTAAAAGAAGCAGCTAATGCCCAAGGCGATGGAGCAGAGACAATTATAGAATCTTGTTTACTAAACAGTGATAAAAGTAGATTGTTAGAATTGAAATCTTTAAATAAAATGTATTCAAATTGATGTATTTATTTCACCAGCATATGGAGATAGTATTGTTTTGCCTGAAATAGATGATAGTAAACAAATAATAGTTTCTCCTTTTGAAGACAATGAAGATGAAGGTCCACAGTTAGAAATTTCTATTATTAATGCTTTTGGTTTGGTAGGGCAAAAAACTATATCTGCAAACAAAAATGTAGTAATCGATAAAAATTATAATTTAATTTATAAAAAGGGTAATAAAGAAAAAATATTAAAATTAAAGTAAAATATAAATTTTATAGAACAAGTTAATAATAAAAAACAGTAAATTTTACCGTTTTTATTATTTTATATTTTTGTAAATTTGAAAACGTTGGTGTTTAGTCTGCTCTTAAAGTAAAGTTAATCATAAAGATGGTTTAATGAACTTTAAAATTAAAATAATTTAAAGCCTAAATTATAGAATTTTTTCAATTTAATATTAAGAGGATAACCATTTTGATTCTTACAATTTGTGAATTTATTATTAGTTCGACTATCTTGTAAAATACTTTGAATGTTGCGTTGCAATTATGCTCGGTGGTTTACACTAGAAGATAGTAAACAAACGATTTATCGGAATGCATTAAGTAAAGTAAAAGCAAGAATCATATCGGAACTTTAAAGAGGTTTTATAATGAAATTTATATTTTTTTTATTTACATTATTTGTAATTTCAGAATGCAATGCAGAAAGTTCTAAAAATTCTTATGATCAAAAAAAGCAATGTAAGAATGATCTGATGTTAATAGCATCTAAGAATTTTGATTTTAATGGTATTAATAAGGATGATATAATTTTTGATTTTTCTGAAAAAGATTTTATAAAAATTTTTGTTAAAAGTAAAAGTGGAATTAATGATGGTGCGACTTTTAGTTGGATAAAAATTGATAGGAAGGATTATAAATTATATGACATTACATATGATGAAGAAAATAATATTCCAATGAATCTTTTTGATAAAAAAGATTATATAAGAAAATGTCTTTAATTAATTAACTTTTTGTGAGTATGTTTGTGTTTAAGAAAATAATTTTATTAATAATTGTATATTCTAATATTAGTGCTGCTTATGCGGATAATGATATAGTTGATAAGTGCTATATAAAAAATGAGATCGCATCAAATGAGTTAAATAGAGTCAGTGCAGTTAGCTTTTTCATCAAAAAGTAAGGTGAAAAATATAAATAGTAAAGCGATTTCTAGATTTTCTAGTAATTTTTGAATATATTGATAGAAAAGGTGGTGACATAACAGAGTCTAGTGTAATTATCAAATGTTTGTGATAATTTTGTATTTATTAATTATTTTGTTGATGAAGGAGAAAATATTAATTATGCTTTAAATGTATTTAAGAGTGGTACAGGGAAGTCTGTTAATTTTGGAACTGATGCAGAGTTCTGGATTGATGAAAAATATAATATAAAAGTAAATTATTATCAGTGGCGGAATATTTTTTATAAATCCTTTAAAGTAAGTGAGAAGGGAGTGGTATTAGAGTCAAAAAAACCATTTTAAGTAAATAAATTTATTTTTTATATGGATAAAATTTTTAGTTTTAATAGTGTGGTTTTACTATTAATTATATTTAAG
>NZ_JBIUCS010000057.1:0-3216 GCF_044538485.1 Acinetobacter sp. ABJ_C5_2
TTTTTAGATTAATGCCTTCTGTAGATTATGATGAGTTTTTAGACCTTGATAAATCAATATATAAGTTTAGTGATGGATTTTTAGTGTTAGAGGCTCCCCGATCTTCTAAACAATTTGATAAAAATATTTTCAAAATAAGAAATATTGATATAGGTCAGGATACAATATTTATCAATGAGGAATTAAAAAATGAATTTGATAGGTTAGACGATACCGGATTCAATATCTTTGATTTAGATATAGCTAAATGGCGTGATCCAGATGATTTCTTTAGTTCTTTGTATTTGAGCGAAGAAGAAATAAATGAGTTGGTTTGGCCTATTTGATTAGATAAGAAATTGACTTTGATGGTAAAGAAAAGATTTATCACGGTAGTAAGAATTTAGGCTAATTTTTAAACAGTATTAAAGTCGTATCTGCTTATGTAAAACCTTAAAGAGTAAGCAATTTACAATAGTTTTATGATACAGCACTAATTTAGTACATGAATACAAGTAAGTTTGTAAAATATACAGTTAAAGTGTAAGTACAATTCAAAAAATAAGTAGTACTTCTATATATTTATTTAGAAGTACTACTTTAAAATAAGGTATTTTAAAAGGTGGATTTGTGAGCTTTTATACAATTTATCCGTCTGAGTATATTGATAGAGATTTTTCTTTTGATTTGAAAGGGAAGCAAGAAATTATTTTTGACTATTTTAAATTTGACTTAAGTAATCAATTTTTAAAAAATCCTAGAATAAATTTAGATTATGATAATATTTTTTCTGATCAATTTAATGAAATATTGCAGACAGATTTTTATTGTTCATCTTCAGGTATTCTACTTTTTTCAAAAAGATTTTTTAATGAAATGAAGGAAGTTCTTGCAGACGAATGTGATTTCTATCAATGTTATGTAAGAAATCAAGAAGCAGATATTTATGCCTTATATATTAAAAGAAAAAATAATTTATTAGATGAAGATGAATTTATAAAAAATGATCTTGTAATAGATGACTTTTTTATTGTTAGAGATACTGATAAACCTTATATCTACGTAGTGAGCAAAAAATTTGTAGATATTGTTAATAAATTTAAATTCAAAATGAATTTCTTGGAATACTAAAATTAATAATTTTTTAATAGTGAATTAATTATTTAAATTATTAATTCACTATTAGGCCTGAAGGTTTTTTATTTTTGGCAATATGGGATGTTTAGAATAGTATACAGCGAGTTATGTATGGACAAACGGTTTAGAATATAAAATTCGGGAGAATATCGTTATGATGCTTCAGACCGCCGTATTCAAAAGAGGAGTAAAGATCACCATACAGGTCAAGAGCAGAACATCATTTATGGGTGGGATGGCGATACGCTTGCTTATGAGTCCACAGAGCAGTTGACCAAGCATTACATCTATGAAAAAGACAGTTTTGTACAGATGCTACAAGCTGTTTATTTTAAGTCCAATAGAATTGCACCAAACTCCAGATTGGTCAGATAGACCTCATAACATACACCGTGACCCACTTTGGAAAACTGAAAAACAGGGTAAAGAATTTGATGATGTATGGTTCTATCACTGTGACCACTTAGGTAAGCCGCAGGAAAGGACCGATCATACAGGTGCAATTATTTGGAAAGCTGAATATAAAGCTTGGGGTGAGTGTAAAGCGGAGAGAGCAAAATCCAATTTCTTCGAAAATAGTGAAATTATCTCAAATAATATCCGTTTTCAAGGGTAATATTTCGACCAAGAAACAGGGCTTCATTACAACCATTATCATTATTATTCGCCGTATGTAGGTAGGTTTGTAAATAAAGATCCGATTAGATTGCTGGGTGGCTCTAATATTTATGCTTATGCACCGAAACCTATTACTTAGATTGACCTACTAGATCTAAAGCAAGGTAGCTATAGTTGTCCAGCTGCTTCAGTTAGGCTGCTTTAAATTCGGCCAATCCTAAATCAATTAGTTTAAATAGAGAATATGGTGGGTTAATATATGAAAAAGGTGGCAAATATTTTCATACTATTCTCGTTGCTGGTGGAGATAGAACATTTAAGTCAATATTAGCACTACCGCAAATACCTAGAAGTGCAACGATTGCTGGTGATTATTCTATAACTGATAATAAAGGAAACGTTAGAAGAACAAATAAAGAAAATGCAACACTAGATAGTGATAATTTTTCTTTAGCTGATCAGAAAATGACTATGCAGTGAGATTGAAGAACGATTGTCATAAGTCATATTTGGGAACACCAAGCGGAAAATTTAAAGTTAATGGTCCAAAAGGCGGTTATGAGTAATAAAGAATGGCGCGAACTTTTTAATAGAAATGAGTATCACGAAATCACAGGATCTTATCTTTTAGTTATTGAGGATGCAAAGAGAAAATTTGAGGAGATTTCCAAAGGGGAATGGGATCTGAAGAAATATATAGTATGGCTACAAATCTCAACTAATCAAAAATATGCATCAATAGGTTTTATTCCAAATATTGAAAACTCTATTGATGGAATACCATTTGAAATTCCTAATCAAGGAATGTATCAAAACGGACGAGGTGTACAATTTTATTATAAAATTGATAATGTGGAGCTTAAAGAAATGGTCTTTATGAGATGATTTGTATTGTATGTAATTAACATATAAATTTGGTTTATATAAAGGAAAGTCAATCATAGAAAAACTATTTTTCGTGATTGGCTTTTGTTATATAAATTATTTTTTCTACTAAAGATAAAGAAGTATTGAGTAGAGGCTCAAATCTATCTAAGGCATATCGAATTATAAACTGAGTTAATTAATTATGAAATTTGAAGAGTTTAATCAACTTATAGATAAGCTTTCGGAACAAGAAGAATATGAAAAAGTTGATAAAATTTTAGATGATAAAATGAACGAAATAGTAAAGTTAAACACTAAAGAAATTGAAAAATATTTAATTCTTTATGCTTCATTAGCCGGAGATACTGAATCTTTATCTAGATTTGATAAATTATTTAAGAAGGTGGTTTCTTTAGGAAAAATGAACCAGACTGACTTTAAAAAATATGAGAAATTATCATTAGCTAATAGGTGGCTATAACTTATATGAATTATAGAGTAGAACTCAGGAGTTTACTATTAGGTTCTATTTTAAGTAATTCTGAAAATTTTTCATAAGTAAATCAAAAATAAATTTATATTTTTATTGTAATTTTAATATACTAGGAATAATGC
>NZ_JBIUCS010000058.1:0-3181 GCF_044538485.1 Acinetobacter sp. ABJ_C5_2
GGCTAGAAATTCAGAAAATGATTATACTTACAGAGTAACTGGTAATTTACAGAAAATAATAGTTTAATTTTTGATGTCGTACATGGTAAAATACAAGATATATTAAAGTGATTAAAATTGGATTGAGCTTATTCATGCGAAGGAAATTGATATTAAAGCGATAGTTAACCAGTGTATTGTGAATGGCAATGGGTGTACATAAAACAGACGGTAATTTTGAAAATAAAGTTGGGCAGTATTTTTTTACGAATAGAGCCACAGTAAATGCTGAGTTGCCTAAAATGCCTGAGAGTGGAATTTTTAGTCGAAGATTTGATTTTAGTGATATTTTCAATTTAGAAAATTTGAAAGAGGAAATTAGATTTAAAGTTATCAATAAAACAAAGAATACAGAATATGTTGGAATGTTAGATGAAATGGGTCGAACACCAAGAATATTTAGTGATTCATCAGATACTATTGAAATTCAATTTATTAGCAATAATGACAATAAAAGTATTATACCTACGAAGGAATTAAATGAAGATATTTATGATCATGATACTGGGGATTTTGTAGATGATGGAATTCAGAGCCAGCTTGCAGAAGTGCTAGATGATGAATATAAAGATGATCTAGAAGATGATTTTAATAAATTTGGAGTTTAAGAGATGAAACGCAGTCTAATATTGCTACTGAGCACATTTATCTCAATACAAGCTTTTGCTGAAGAAAATGCTTGTGAAAAAATTTGGGATAGCTTTAAAAATAAGAATGAAAGTATCAAAATTGATAAAGTTAATGTCCCATGTAAACAAATTTGGGAAGATAACTATAAAGCAAAACTTGTAAAAACTATTGGCTTAAACCCAAAAGATACTCAATGGATGTCAACAGGGGAATGTGAAGTTATTGAAGTAAATAAAAATAAGTACGAAGTTTATTATGCTAATCTAAAAAATGATCATAGTGATATAAATATTATTAATGATACTAATGGTAATTATTTTTCATATTTTAGAAATTTAGGTCGCTATGATATGTTTGAAGATAAGTTTTTTCCAACAAATAAAGCAAATAAAAATGGCGTAGAGTTAAGTTGCCCTGGATTGGGGAATTTTGAGAAATTGAAACCTATTTTAAGTTCATATATCAGTAATAGAAAAATTGATATTAAGCGATTTAGTTTTGAGGACTTAAATAAATAAAATAGTAAATCTATAAATAAAAAATCATATTCATTAATGCAATATGGAGTTGGGTTGTAGGTAGTTATATTAATTCTTTATTAGTTTTTTGTAATCTCCTGCTAATTAAATTCAGATCATTGGAGAGTGAAAAGAACTTCTTTGCAAACGATTAGGAAATAGAAGCTTTAATGGATGCTATAGGAAAATAATAAGTAGGATTGAAATTACTGAATCGGATGCTATTCGAGCATGCCTGCTACTAAAAAAAGGTATTGATAGGGAAAGATAGAGGAGCCTGAGCATCGTCGTCATTCATCATTCCCCTGCATGCATTCACATATTCCCAGTTATTATCCCGAGTGCTGTTGTGGGTAGATCTAAAATTTCATTATTGCGAATATTTGTAAAACCAATTCTCAATGTATTTCCAATGGTAAAAGTGAGTAAGAAGAGCAGTTAATATTCGCTTAGCAGGTTTTGACGGAGCATTACCAAAAGATGAATTTACAAAACGAACTGTAAAATGTATAAAATAATTCCAGTAGGATTATAGGGGAAAATTACTGGAAAGATTTGTGGCTCTGTTTGGGCTGCTTTAGATAAATTCAGAGATGAATAGGGAATAACTTCTTTCTTTTATTCAATGAAATGCCTTTGTAGGAAATATTCGAGTTTTGGTCGTAGTAGATTTACACTCTGCCACTGGCATAGTTATTAATATAACTATTAACCAAATAATAAAACTCTATAATTTATCGCCAAATGATATTACAAGCTTGTTTGTTGTTGGTAAATACTAAATATTACTCTAGGACTTATGCGAAATGTTAAATTAAAGTTAAGACTAATAGGAGAAGAAAAATTTGATGATAATTTATAAGAGCGGATTTATCGAGAATATTGGATTCCACCAAAGAGACCAATTTTAGATGCATTTGTAGATTGGAAAGCTGCCGTACAATTGGTCCGCCCAATATGAAGCTTCAAAAGAATGGTGGCTATGTTTCAGATGGAACAAAAGCTTTTTATGAAAGTAAGGCCAATCATGCAAATATGGGCTCTACAAAAATGGTTAAAGAAATTTTGGAAAAAATTTTGAAATACCATCAGCAACATCAAAAGTGAGATGAACAGTGAAGAGACTAATATGCGTATTATTATCTGCAATAGGCCTTACAGTAGGTTGTAATGCTAAATCAGTAGAGCCAAAAAACCTGAAGACTATTAAAGTTGAACCTTGTGGTTTTGATTATGATGTAGATAATTATTATTGTAAAAAAGATAAACTAAAAATTTATGAAAAAAATATTGGTATGCAGCCAGATTTTAACAAAGATTATTCTGTGATAAAGATTGAGGATGGTAAATATTATAGATTGGCTGTATTAAACCAAAAAAGTTATATGGTTTATCCTCTAAATTATCAAATAAGTAAAACTAAAGCTAAATTTAATTATTCTGTTGAAAAAGATGAATTGTGTGTAGCTGGAAATTTATACTCTTATAGAGATACATATTTAAATTCAAAAGCATGTTTTAAAATTATTGATGATGCTTTTGTAAAGGTTAGTATTGTAGAAAATATAAATCAAAAAACTAATAATAAGTCACTAGTTTATTTAAAAACTCCAATTTCATCAGATTTTTTCTCTAAATGTAGCGAGAAAAACTCAGCTAAAAAATGCACGCAACTTGAAAATTCTAATAATCGGGCTTATTCATTATCTGAATTAAAGAAAATATCTCCTGATTTTATAAATTTACTTAATGATGCAAAAGTAGATTCATTAAATGTAAATACATTTAGATTCCTTCCTCAATTCAAAGATAGCTTTTATTCTATTGCTGAGAAATATATAGATACTGATGAAAGTTCTACTTCTGAGTTCTATTTAATAAAAATAAAGCCTGAATTAAAAGTGGAAAAAATAGGAGATTACTACTCAATTGATACTTCAGGGGTGATAACTTATAAAGATAGAAATGGTAAATTTTTGAAGAAAAATTTAAAA
>NZ_JBIUCS010000059.1:0-3040 GCF_044538485.1 Acinetobacter sp. ABJ_C5_2
ATCATATGTTATTCTGATAAATTCATTTTTCTAAACTTTTTTGAAGAGGATATAATGGTTAATCCTTCATTTCTTAATAAAACTCTATTAAACAGTGTTTTATTAATTTCAATTGATTTGGAAAATACAATTAAAAGTTTAGGTCTGAATGTTTTAAAATACGGAGTAATAGACAAAGAAACAGATAAGGTTGAATTAATGGTTCAGGATGATAGAGAATTCTTGTAAATATGATAACGCTACAATATTATTTTCCTTATTTGTGGCGTTTTATTTCTAAAGACTCGATTGGATTATTGGGTGGAGATAATGTATATGCATATGCACCGAATCTATAAAACAGAGTGGGTTAAAAAACCTAGATATCATGATGAAGAGTTTACAATCAAAGGCAGCGTAGATAACCCGTGTAATTTAACTGTTCATAGGAAAAATAATGTTAGTTAATAATCGAACCATATTTTATTCTGGTGATGAGATGATAGAGGTTTTAAAAGAGATAGAATATATACTAATTTCTCTGCACAAAGTAGGATCTCATTATGCTGAAACTTTACCTGATTCTTATGTCGAATATGCAGATGAAACTGCAAAATTTATTGATGATAATAATATTTGTGAAAGACTAGCGAGAATTAGAAGAATTTTATCTAGTAAATTTGATAATAGTTTAGGGGAAGATGATATGGACGATTTAGAAAGAGTTTTTGAAAGTTTAGAATATTGGAAACCCAAAAAATAGCAAAATCTGTCGTCAAAAATCAAGCAAGAGTAATTTACACCTTGAGTGGGATGCATGTGGGCGACTGATTAAAAATTGTAATGCTGAATATACGGCAGAGTACTGCTACGAGGCATTAGGACGCCGTATTCAAAAACGAAGTAAACATCATCATACCGGTAGTGAACATAACATCATTTATGGATGGGATGGCAATACACTTGCTTATGAGTCGAATGAGCAGATTACCAAGCATTATATATATGAGAAAGATTCATTTGTACCACTGGCACAGGCGGTTTATGCAGAAGAAATAGAGCTTTATCAAACACCAGTAATAATATCCGTTTCCAAGGGCAGTATTTCGACCAAGAAACAGGTCTTAATTACAACCGTTATCGTTATTATTCACCTTATGTAGGTCGTTTTATTTGCAAAGACCCGATTGGATTATGAGTAGGTCTAATATGTATCAGTATGCTCCTAATCCTATTGTATGGATTGATTCTCTAGGTTTAACAAAGATATTTAATGAAAAGCCTACTCATACAGGAACAAAAACAAATATACAGTTTATCAACAAGAAATAGACTGGGATCAAAAATTTACTACTCGTGGTGGGAAGACTGAAACAAATCTAGATAGAGCTTTAAGAGGTGATGCACCTAGAATTAAAACAACTAATGACTGGTCATCTGTTAATTTACATCACTCTAAACAAAATGCAAATTGGCCTTTATTCGAATTGTTTGGAAAGAGTCATAGTAAAAATATGGACTTACCAACTCTTCATCCGTATAGGCCAAACAGCATCCTGACTATTCTGTTAATAGAGATGATTTTAATGATGCTAGGGACGGATATTGGAAAGATAGAGCAAATAAAGAGTTAGAAAGTCAAAATACTAGTCGTGGCTGTCCTTTATAAAGGTGAAATTATGTTAAGTTTTAAAGTAGTTAATTATTTGAAGCAAAAAAATGCTTGGTTTGAAGATGTAGATATCGATTGTGAAAGGTATAGAGAAATTCTGAAAGAGTTAAATTTGGATACGAGCTCTGATTTTGGCATTTTCTATACACATGCAGAGGAAAATCCAGGAGGTTTTTATTCAAAAAAATTTGAATTATGGCAAATATGTTGGATGTATGAAAATAGTGATTATAGAGTTATTAATAATAGTTTAAGAAGAGATTTGAATTTAAATGATAATTATTATGTGATTTCAGAGTTTGAGGGGGAAAGAGCATATTTTTATAATAAAGAGGAAAATAGTGTCGAAATAATTGGTTACTCTGAAAATGGACTGAACGTTATTGAAAAGTGTGAATCATTTAATGATTTCTTAGATTGGTATTTTGATGTTTAATTTAGCTTTATAAGAGACAACTGATCTAGAAAACTGAATATAAGGTGTGAGGTGAACTCGTTTCTGCAAAGCAATGCTTTGCACAAATGAAGACCTCGCGTCATATGATTTATATGCTCAAAATAGCAAAGTCAGCATCTAACTTTTTTGAAAATTCAGAAATCGTCACCAATAATATTCGTTTCCAAGGTCAGTATTTTGATGAAGAGGCAGGATTACATTACATCGCTATTATTTGGGACGATTCATTAGTAAAGACCCAATAGAGTTACTGGGGGGATAATGTTTATGTATATGCTAAGAACCCAATTACATGGATAGATAGTAATGGATTAGGTAATACCACCTTAAACAGAAATTTAGGGGGGTAAAAGGTGATCATTTACAAGCTCATCATATTATTCCTGAAGAAATTTGGAGGGATAATAAGAAATTTTTTGACAAAATTGGTATCGGTGATAATAGAGATAAGGCAGAAAATGGCGTTTTAATGCCTGATAGTAAAGCTAAGGCAAAACAAATGAAGCATCAACTCTATCATTGTGGATCAAATCCAATATATTCAATGGGTGTAAATGAAAAATTAGGATGAATTGAATCACAACTTAATAAAGGTGAAATCACAGTTCCTCAAGTGAGAGAAAAGATAGCTAATCTACAACAATCATTACGAGTTGTTTTATCGGCACCAGGAACAAAACCGATTCGATTAAGATAGGAAAAATACGAAATGAATTATTATGTTTTAAGTTCTTTACAGACTGAAAATCATCCAATCTCATTGGTTAGTAATGCTATATTATTTGAAAATTTAGAAAAATTAGATATCGAAGCTGAGTATTCATATTATTCTTGGTATGATATTGAGCTTTGTGATACTTGTGAGCTTCCAAAAAATGGTGTGTTATTTTTAGAAGATGAGAATTTAAATATTTTTTTTCATAGAATAAAAT
>NZ_JBIUCS010000006.1:0-128913 GCF_044538485.1 Acinetobacter sp. ABJ_C5_2
AATTTTCACTGTGGTATATCCAATCTATACATAGCCACGCCTATGTTAAATAAACTACTATATTCTTTAAAAAATTCAATTCATATAAATCTCCTAATTAGTATTTCCATTTTGTTTTTTAAATATTTTTAATGCCTCATGTCTGGTTTTTTGTGTATATTTTTTTGGCATGCCTGCTATTTCTTTAAGCATTAAGATTATTTCATCAGAAATATACTCGGATTTTTTACTCAATAGGTTTAGAGCTAATATAGTCCAATATTCAGAAGTAGTATCAGTTAGAGCAAAAATCAGTATTTCTCTAATTTGTTCAAAAGAATAGACTTCAGCAATATTCTCAACTTCTTTATTTTCAAGTATTAATAAGCCTGTCCTCACATCTTGCATTAAAATCCCCTCATTATTTGTTTAGTTTTAATGATCTACAGTTATAACTTTAAATTAATCTCTAACCTTTAGTTAGTAAAATTTAGAATTAAGCATTGTCAAATATTACCCAAAAAACCGCTCCACCACCACATCCCTTTCATCCAAACTATTTGAGCTTAGAGCTTGTAGCAGCAAACCATCTATAAGGTTGACCACCATATTGGCATCGAATTTTGGCTCGTGAATTTCTCCACTAAAAATCAGGTCAAAAATTTCATGGCGTAGCCATTTTCTATATTCAACCGCCATACTGTAGGACTGTGGGTAAAGTAGTTTTATTTCAAAAATAGCTTTAAGTAAAAGGTTGTACAGGGTGTTTAAATTGGTATGTAAAACAATAATTTCTTTGAGTTTATCTTTTGAAGTGTAGTAACGGTTTGAGTAAATGATAGAGAGCACTTCTTCTCTGAGCAGGCTTTTTTGAAAGGTGATGCACATTTCAATTAAACCTTCTTTTGAGCCAAAATATTTATAAAAGGTGGATTTGGTGATCTGGGCTTCTTGAGCAATCAGGTCGACCCCTGCTGTGTGAAACCCATAAGTTATAAATAGACGTATAGCAGTTTGAATAACATGTAGTTTTTTTGAAGATATTTCTATATTTGGCATAGTTTTACCGTTTTAAATTCTTGTTGTTTCTAAAAGAGATTAAAAAGCCTGTGCCTTTTCTGGGAGAAAAAAAGGCACAGCAAAGCCGCAAAGACTGTGCTTGGCACATCTCAAGTTTTATTGTTGAAGCAAGTTTTTTTAGACGTAATGATTTAAAGCCTGAAAAGCCTTACGGCGATCGAGCTGCTTTAAAATGATTTAAGTGGTGTCGATATAGATTTTGACAGTGACTGCCAATAATTTATGAATGTGCATAGCCAACTCCTTCTTTTGGGAGTTCTGCCAAAGCATTATAAATTATGGTGGCAGAACGGAAGCAGGTTGACGGACTGGGTAAGACTCCAGCACACCCGAAGGTGTCCCACTCCCGTCCTACCGCTACGGGAGGGAACGGGGTGCGCACACATATAAGTATTCCTCAGAAGGAATAACTCTGATGTGGTCTTACTACTCGGTCCGTCAAAACCGACTGGCAATGTAGGCCAGCCCGCAAAGGATAGTATCCAAGCCACTTACAGTCAAGCATACAAAATGACATTTGCTTTAAAATAGATCATTAAAAAGTAAGGATAAATAGTTAAAATTTATTGTTAAATTTTTGTTTATAAAAATGCATAAAACAAAACACTCTACTCGTGTCCCTACTCAAGTATCTGCCCAATTTATCAATTCTTTTCGCCCTTTTGAACCTTTTATGGCAACTTAAATGGAAATAAATAAATGACATTGCTAGCCATAGGGTAAATCCCGAGGTTCTCGGTTCTTTCTGTTAATTGTTCTATAGAAAGTCCTGAAATGGGTTCACGCCCGCCCCACACCAATAGGCCTTTTTTAGCATAGTCTTCGAGTACTTCTATGGTTTTTCAATTTTTAAGCTCAATCACAATATTTTTTTCTTTAACTAGGTGTAATTGCGCATTTTCATCGGTAACGAACATGGTCAGGCTCATTGATGTCGCTATTTCTTCTTAGTATGGAACGATAATAATTCCATTACTAGCAACTGGCGTGATGCTCAGTTGGGAAAACTGCAAATCAGTTATAGCCTCTTGATTCGGAGCACGGCCACTCCATATAAGAACACCTTCAGGGAACGCGGCGAAAGGTTCTTGGCTGTCATTTATCTCTAGTATTTTTCCGTCATCAAATTTAATAACCAGACTTTGTCCTGCAGAGCACGTTAAATCGCCATTTTGGTCAACAGTAAAAATTTTCATTTGATTTCATTTTCCAACAGCCAAGCATTAAAGATCATAACGGTTAGCTATCGTTTTAAGTTGGTATTTTTGTGAAGGTTCATTAGAGGGTATTTAAATAAGGATAGTTTTCATTTACTTAAATATTTAAGTAAAATCTTAAGTTTAAGCCATACTAGTTCATGAGCTTTACTTATCATTAATCAAAAGCATTTAATCTACTACTGTTCATTCTAATGAAAAAATATATCTTGTTTATCTATCTCATTTTATCTGTACTAACCCTACCAGCCTGTACTAAAAAAACCTTATATTTAACTCCCGAAATAACTGGATATCTTTATGACAGCAAAACTCATAAGCCATTAAATAATGAAAGTGGAGATATAGGGTTTAATGGTCGAACTGATAGTGATAATGCTAAAGTTAATTTGAAGTCAGATGGTAGCTTTACCATTCCTGCTGTTACAGCAACGTATTACTTTATAAAACCTGATGTAAAGCATTACACAAACTTTCCTTCAGAAATTTTTGTAAGTTTTAAGAATTATCAACCTAAAATTATTGACTATTCAGAAGCATATAATCAACAAGTTCCAGAAGATGTGTCTAGTTTTAGTCACTATAAAAAGATTAATTTGGGTAAAACTTATTTAGATCGTGAATAAGCATATTTTAGGGATTTAAAAAATGAAAAAATATCTAACATTTTTTGTTCTAATAATTTCGTTCTCGCTTGTTTCAGCTTGTACTAAAAAAACCTTATATTTTACCCCTGAAGCAACTGGATATCTTTATGACAGTAAAACTAAAGAGCCTCTACATAATGTAAATGGATATATTGGTTTCTATTTGCCTGATGAGAAATCAACAACAATAAAAGTAAGTAATGATGGTAGTTTTACTATTAAACCACTAACAAAAGAATACTTTTTCATTGAACCTAGTTTGGAGGATTATAAAAACCTCCCACCATTAATTTATATTAGCTTTAAAAATTATCAAAATAAAACTTTAGATTACTCAGAAAAGTTTAATGAACAAGTTCCAGAAGAAAAAGCTAATTTTGAGCATTATAAAAAAATTGATCTTGGTAAAGTTTACTTAGACCGTGAGTAAACGCTCTTACTCGGTTGTATAGCTCAATCCTAAAAGCCCTTCTTTGAGGGCTTTTTTTCACTTGTTCTTTCCATACTTTCATGTATGATTGAGTAATCACTCAATTAAACTATTTGTATATGGCTCGTCCTCGTAGTGAAGATAAACGTAATGCAATTTTAAGCGCTGCTATCGAAACATTAGCAGAGCTTGGCGAGCGTGCGTCTACCTCAAAAATTGCTAAAGTTGCTGGTGTGGCGGAAGGTACTTTATTTACCTATTTTAGTAATAAAGAAGAATTGCTAAACCAGTTATATCTTTCGCTAAAGGCTGAGCTACGTCAGGTCATGATGCTTAGTTACCCGACTAACGCTGATCTGCAAACACAAATGTCACATATCTGGCAAAGCTATTTGGACTGGAGTTTAGAAGCTCCACTTAAACGTAAAGTGATGGCACAGCTTTCGACCTCTGAACAAATTACCGAGCAAAGCAAACAAATTGGTATGCAAACCTTTTGTGACCTCACCCAAAATATTCAAGAATGTATTAATGACGGAAAATTAAGAGATTATCCACCGTTATTTATTGCTTCAATTTTAGGTGCACTTGCCGAAGTTACTCTTAATTTTATTGCCCAAGACCCTTCTCAAGCCGAGCGTTATCGCAAATCTGGCTTTGAAGCGTTTTGGCATGCGGTTTCAATTTAAATAAAAGAGTAAGGATGCACGGCGTCCTTATTTTTTAAACCAATTAATGAGTGAGTAAATACTCATTTAATTAAATCAAAATAAGTACTTAGCCCAAGTTCTTATTTGTACATATAGGTTTGTTCCAATAAGGAAAAACAAGATGACTATTTCAAACACAACAGACTTGCCTTCTCCTTTAATGCCATCTCAGCAGCACAATGGCAAATTTAGAAATACGCGTCCGAACCAACACAAGCCTTCTTTTGGCAAAACACTTCAGCTTATGTGGAAGTTTCTATTTAACAAGCCAAAAGACACAGTACCCAACAAAGAAATTCCTGTTTTAAGCTTAACCAAAGAACAGCTTTTAAGTGCGCCTGACCGCTCTCTATTTCGTTTAGGGCATTCGACTATTTTATTAAAACTGCGTAATGAGTTTTGGTTAACCGACCCTGTTTTTTCTGAGCGTGCCTCACCTTTTCAGTGGATTGGTCCAAAACGTTTTCATCAACCACCAATTAGCATTGCCGACTTACCGCCAATTAAAGGCGTGATTTTGTCGCATAACCACTACGACCATCTCGATTATCATGCAGTTATGCAGCTTAACGATAAGGTTGAGCACTTCTTAACACCACTTGGTGTGGGTGACACACTCATTAAATGGGGAATTCCAGCAGAAAAAGTTCAACAACTCGACTGGTGGGATACTACCCATGTAGATGGACTAAAATTGGTGGCTACGCCTGCTCATCACTTTTCAGGCCGTGGTATGGGCGATAGCAATGCGACGCTTTGGGCTTCGTGGGTGATTATTGATAATGACTTACGTGTATTTTTTAGTGGTGACACGGGATATTTCGATGGATTTAAAGAGATTGGACATCGTTATGGTCCGTTTGATTTGACCATGTTAGAAACTGGTGCTTATGACCCTGAATGGCCCGATGTTCATATGCAACCAGAGCAAACTTTACAAGCGCATATCGATTTAAAGGGCCGTCATTTGTTGCCTGTACATAATGGTACTTTTGATTTGGCACTTCATGCTTGGGATGACCCATTTGAACGTATTGTCGGTTTAGCTAAAGAAAAAGCGTTAGCGATTAGCACACCGCAAATGGGAGAACTCTTAAACTTAAACGAACCAAATGTCGAAAATTATTGGTGGCGTTCGTAAGTTCGAAGAAATTATTTGGAGAGTAAAAGAATGCTTTTGCTCTCCGATTTTTAAATTTTAACTTGTCTTATGTACCTTCCAAGGAAACTTAATTGTACACAAAACAAAAACCAGAAATAAAAATTGGGAAATATACATATAGTTGAGCAAGTCGCGGCCCACTTTTAATGTAATCCAAGTGTTGTGAATGACATCACTAAATATAATGAGAAAAGTTAGAATTAAGCCAATACGTGGTCTATAAAATAGAAGAATTGCTGCAAGTGGATCAATAAACGTTAAAGATGTCCAATAAATACAGGTAAATAGTGGCAGATTGTTATAGTCCCAAAACAAACCATGCATCAAAACTGTTTGTAAATGGTTGAACCCTGCACCCATAAGACAAAGTGCATAAATACATCTAATAATAAATTCAGTTTTCAAAACAACTCTCTTATTCATTCATCGTGTTATGTAAAAATATTTTTATTTAAATAGGATGTTTTAAATACATCAAAATAAAACAATATATTAAAATTAATTATAAACTTTTAAGTTGTATCTTTGTGCCCACTTTCTAATTTATTTTAAGCAGAGTAAAGAAAATGTAGTGGAGTTAACCACCACATTTTCAAACATAAGAAGTTAAGCTTTTAAAGCTTCTATAATCGCTAAAGCTGTCTTTCTAGCTGAAAAAGGGTTTTGTCCCGTAATTAAGTTGCCGTCTTGAACCACATACGGTGCAAATGGAATAAAAGCTTTTTCATAACGGGCACCATTTTCTTTAGCGAGCTCTTCGGCATTGTACGGCACTTTTTTCGCTACCCCTGCCAGAACCTCTTCACTCCAAGCAAAGCCAGTTAACTTTTTACCTTCTATGAGTCGTTTACCATTTGAAAGTCTGACATTGAGCAAGCCACAATATCCGTGACAAACACTAGAAACGATGCCGCCTTTTTCATAAATATTTTTGGTGATTTCTTGCAGTTCAGGATTATCTAAAAAATCCCACATCACACCATGACCACCCGTATAGTAGATCACGTCATAGTCTTCCCAATGAATATCGGAAGGCTTAAATGTATTTGCCAGTAGCGTAATAAAAGCTTGATCTTTTTCTCTGTCTTTAACAGATTTATCAGCAACTAACGGCAAAAGTGACTTTGGTTCAATTGGAGTTTTTCCACCATTTGGACTGACGATATCTTGCACATAGCCTTGCTTTTCAAACTCATCATAGGCATGGGTGAGCTCACCCAACCACAGTCCTGTCGGTTCATCTACATCCTTATAGCGTGAAATATTTGTCACGACATGTAATATGCGTTTAGACATTTTCTCACCTCATTCTTCATATTTATAATTCTATTCTTTCGTCTATCAAAGCATAGAAAGCTGTTACTGAAAGTGTGTGCTTGGTAAAGTTATGAACCTTGCTTTTAAGCGACTATAAGTCTAAAGTTAACTTGAATGTCAATAGAGTCTGCGCCATGAATATTAGCGAGTTATCGAAACTAAGCGGTTTAAGCACCCCTACAATTCGTTATTACGAGCAAATCAAACTCTTGCCTAAAGCAAAAAGAAAATCGAATGGTTATCGTGAATATACCGATAATGACTTGAAGCAACTTTCTCTCATTCAGCAAGCCCAGCAAGTCGGATTTTCTTTAGCAGAAATTAAAGCATTTTTGCCGTCGAAAGTTGCCGTTTGGAACCATGATGCACTCATTCAAACGATTGAAACCAAAATTCAGGAAATAGAACTTTTAGAACAAAAGCTAAAGGTGAGTAAGCAAAACTTACGTACCATGATTGATGCGATCAACAACAAACCCGATGAAATTACCTGCGAGCAAAATGCAGAACGACTCATGAATCTCTATTTCGACAAAGCAAAAACACCGTAATTTTTTAACAACTCTATTGACTTTAAAGTACGCTTTAAACATACGATGGATAACAGGTGATAAATGAGGAACCTGTCATGTTTAAAGTTTGGAATTTTCAGCGTTGGTTAACCTTTATTTTTGCTATTTTTTTGACTACACATGTGGTACATGCCACAGAGTCAGATAAAGCTCAAAGCCTTACCAAAGCAAAGGGAAAAATTTTAGTCGTAATGACCAATCACTCGGCTTACCCTTCCCGTACGGATACAACAGGACTTTGGCTGACTGAACTCACTCATTTTTACGATGTGGCCTTAGCTGCTGGCTATGAAATGGATTTTGTAAGTCCTTTAGGTGGTCAAGTACCACTGGATGAACGTAGTTTAAAGTCCATTTATTTAGACAAATCAGCACGAGATCACTTAGCCGACCCAGCATTTATGTATCGGTTAAAGACAACATTAGCTCCGAACGCGATTAATCCTACCCAGTACAAAGCCATTTACTATACGGGTGGGCACGGTACCATGTGGGATTTTCCAAACAATAAAGCTTTGCAAAACATTAGCGAACAGATCTATCGCCAAGGTGGGATCGTTTCAGCAGTATGTCACGGCGTGGGCGGTTTATTACCTTTACAGGATGAAAATGGCAAACCTTTAATTACAGGTAGAACTGTTACGGGTTTTGCAAATATAGAAGAAACACTTTCAGGTATTAAATCTCAAGTTCCATTTTCTCTACAAAATGGACTCATTGCACGCGGAGCAAAATACAAACAAGCATTTATTCCTTTTACCTCGTATGTAGTTTCAGACGACAGAATTATTACTGGGCAAAACCCTCAGTCGAGTAAAGAAATTGCCGAAGCAGTTGTTAAGCGTTTAAGTAGCATTCAATAAATCTAAAAAGACGAATTACAGACCTGCTCTGTAATTCGTCTTTTTCATATAAATATTATAGAAAAAACTAACCAATCTTTTGATAGTGAAGACCGATGGCTCCAGAAGCAAACGTTTTATTTTCAATAAGTTTAAGATTGGTCTTTTGCTGAATGCCTTGAAACAGTGGTAAGCCACTACCAATCAGCACAGGCGAAACTGTAATTTTATATTCATCAATTAAATCAAGTTGCATGAGATAGTGTGCGAACCGTGGACTTCCCAGAATCACCATATCTTTACCCGCTTGCTTTTTCAGCTTATTAATTTCTTCTTCGACATAGTCTTTTACCAGTCTGGAATTATTCCATTCAACTGTATCTAAGGTGGTTGAAAAAACGATTTTTTCGGTCTTTTCAATCCACTCAGCATGATTGCGTTCATGCTCTGAAGCTTCTGGATTTGAAAGCTGGGTTGGCCAGTAATTATACATCATCTGGTAGGTCGCTCGTCCCCAAATCACCGTATCGGCAGTGCTCAAAATTTCTTTGGCATGATTTGCTAAATCGGCATCGTAAGCAATCCAACCTATGTCCATTGCCCCATTTGGACCTTCGACGAAACTGTCTAGCGATGCATGTAGAAATAGTATGAGTTTTCTCATTATTCTCATTCCTTTGTTATGAAAAAAATTTATCGCTTTTTAGTATATTCAATTTAAATTATTTCTTATGGAGTGTTTTGTTTTCTGTTTTTCTTTTTATCTATATAAGGCCGTATTTACTTGAAATATTTAAAAATAACCCGAACAAGAATGACTCCTTGTTCGGGACTATCTATAAACATGCTGTTTTAATAAAAGCTTTTAATTAATGACCAGCGGACCAGAACCCGGCAGCTCGGTCACTAATTTATAGCCCATCAGTTTTGCAGGCGTATATGTACCGCCTTTAACAGTATTTTTGAGTAAATAATTCACCACAGTCAGGGAGCCATTTACGGTAAGGCTATACGCATTTTCTGTTTGGATACGGGCAGTTTTGATTTCCCCACGCGTATTTCTTGCCTCACCCCAAACATAGGTAGGTACTTTCGCGCGAAGTTCCTCATTTGGTCCCACAACCGTTTTTTCAATACGCGACTTAATAAACTTCTGCACAGCATTAATTTTTAATACTGGGCGTAAATAGTTCATCATTTTCGCACCAAAAATCATTTTGGGAAATGCGGGTACAAATACTTCAATGTTTGGAATACCTGTTGTATAGAACGCTGTAGATACGTCTCCCCAAGGAACACTCATGGCACTTTTTTTACCGTCACCAAAATCAATGGTTCGAACATAATGTGCTAATGGAACGGTGGTAATTTTTCCATTTTTACGAATTTTTCCGCCTTCAGCCATGCCTTCTGTACTTGTTTTAGCTGTACCCGGTGAAAACTCTGTTCTAGAGTCAAAACCAAGCGCTAAATGGGTCGCATCTGGCAATGCTTCTTTGAGCGCGGCAGCGACACAATCTGTCGGAATTACATCGAAACCAACACCCGGACAAAGCACAATATCGGCTTTTTCAGCTTGGCTGTTCAGTGACTGTGCCAATTCAAATACAGCGATTTCACCCGTAATATCTAAATAGTGAGCGCCAGCATTTATACACGCTTCCATCATGGGTTTTGATGTTGCTGAAAATGGCCCTGCACAGTGCATGACCAGTTTAAAACCTTGGAGTTGCTCACTGACCGTATCTACGTTATCAAGCCCAAAAGCTTTATGGTCGAGTCCCAACTCTTGAGCAAGTGCTTCAACCTTAGCTTTGTTACGACCAGCCAAAGTCGGTTTTAGACCTTGGCGTACAGCTTCACGAGCGATTAACTCGCCCGTGTAACCATTTGCTCCATAAATTATCCAGTTTGAATCATTCGGATTTGTCATAACACAACTCACTTATTAAGAAGCAAATGAATAGTCACGCATACCTTTTTTGTATTGGCGGGTACGGCATGACATCGCTGATTGTTGCAAAATTAAAGCCCAAGCTGGTGAAACATTTGGTTTTGTTTTTTTACCAGCGCTTAAATTACGTAACTGGAATTTAACTACAGCCATATTTGCAAGTGAAGCAAGTGTCTTGTTTTCCCAAGTAATTGGTTTTAACTCTGGTGTAACATTGTGCCCTTGTTTCCAAGCATTTGGCAAATTAGGTTCAATCGCTAAAGCTGTGGCAATACCAACCATATCTACTCCACTTTCAATTACTTTCTCTGCCACTTGTTTACGGCGTATACCACCTGTCACCATAACAGGCATTTTGGCAACTTTTCGAATCTCTTGTGCAAACTCTAAAAAGTAAGCTTCGCGAGCAAGTGTGCGACCATCACGTGCTTGACCTTGCATGGCTGGCGCTTCATAGCTACCGCCTGAAAGTTCAACCAAATCGACTGCATGCTCATTTAGTATTTTAACCACTTGTTGAGCATCTTCAGCGCTAAACCCACCACGTTGGAAATCGGCTGAATTTAGTTTTACTGCCACAGTAAACTGAGGTGAAACTACTTTACGAACGGCTTCCACAATCTCAATTAAAATGCGAGCACGGTTTTCTAAAGAACCACCCCATTGATCTTGGCGTTTATTGCTCAGTGGAGAAAGAAACTGACTTAACAAATAACCATGCGCTGCATGAATTTCTACACCAGTAAATCCTGCTTTTTCACCTAAACGCGCTGTATTTGCAAAACGCTGAATCACTTCTGCAATCATAGATTCAGTCATTTCGATTGGCGTATTAAAACGATTTGACATTTTTCCTAAATCTAAAGCAACAGCAGAAGGCGCCCATGTTTGTTGCCCTAAATTTGACTGCATTTGACGCCCCGGATGGTTAATTTGAAGCCAAATCTGAGCGCCTTTTGAGCGACCAATTTGTGCCCATTTTTTAAAAGTATCCAGATGCTTTTCATCTTCAAGCACTACGCCGCCCGGTCCGGTCATCGCTCGGCGATCTACCATCACATTTCCGGTAATGATTAGACCGACACCACCATTTGCCCAAGCTTGATATAAACGCATTAATTCTTCTGATGGTGCGTGGTTTAAATCAGCCATGTTTTCTTCCATTGCTGCTTTAGCAATACGGTTCGGAACATATGAGCCATTTGGGAATACTAATTTTTCGAACACTTTCATTGGAATGACCTCATTCAGTATGGCTTTACTTTAAGATTAAAGTTAACTTTAATGTCAATACCTTTTAGCATTTCTATATTTATTAGTTTTAATTTCATTTACTTATAAATAAAAAAGAGGCACTTAATAGGCCTCTTTTTAAAGTTTAAAGCTTTAAATTATTCGCGAATAAATGCCAACAAGTCAGCATTAATCACTTCATGGTTTACGGTTAACATACCGTGAGAAAAACCCGGATAGATCTTGAGTTGGCTATTTGGAAGTAACTCTGCTGATTTCACACCAGACGTTTTATAAGGCACGATCTGATCGTCGTCACCATGTAATACCAAAACAGGAATGGTGATTTTCTTTAAATCTTCGGTGAAGTCAGTTTGTGAGAACGCCACAATACCGTCGTAATGCGCTTTTGCACTACCCGTCATACCCTGACGCCACCAGTTAGCAATGATACCTTCAGATGGTTTCGCATCTGGTCGGTTAAAACCATAGAACGGACCAGATGGTAAGTCTCGGAAAAATTGTGCACGGTTTGTGAGAACCTGATTTTGCAGATCGTCAAAAACTTCTTTTGGTAAACCTTCAGGATTATTTTCAGTTTTAACCATCAATGGCGGAACTGCACTCACAAGAACAGCTTTCTTAACATTTTCCTGACCATGACGCGCAATATAGTGAGCTACTTCACCGCCACCTGTGGAGTGGCCAATGTGAATTGCATTTTTAATATTCAGATGTTTAACCACTTCTGCAACGTCATCTGCATAATGGTCCATATCGTGACCATCCCACACCTGACTCGAACGCCCATGCCCACGGCGGTCATGAGCAACTACACGAAAACCTTCTTTAAGGAAAAAAAGCAATTGTGTGTCCCAATCATCTGAACTTAAAGGCCAACCGTGATGAAAAAATAATACTTGAGCATCGCGTGGACCCCAATCTTTATAGAAAATTTCTACGCCGTCTTTTGTGGTTACATATCCCATCTTTGTTCTCCTGATGAAAAACTGCTTGTTGATTCGTTATAACGGGTTAGATAGTTATACTAAGCTTAAAGTTAACTTTAAGGTCAATTACCTTAATTGTATTTTTAAAAATAAAATTTATATGAAAGTACCGCCTTAAATTCTTCTCATCTTTCCCCTTTTTTATTTCATTTAAATGTCAAAGACTTTCATCATCAAAATTAAAATCTTGACTTTAAAGTGAACTTTAAACTTATAGTTTCTGAACTGGTTCTAAATTAACACGTCTTGAAATATACAGCATTAGCTACTCGGTCAATTAATGTAAAGGTGAACTTTCATGAATACAAAACAACAGTTTACTGAAGTTGAATTTGGGCAACAAAAAGTCAAAGTACCCAAAGGTGGTTATTATGACCGTTTCAGAATGAACCCCGATTTAGATGAAGTCGCTCAAGATCCTGCTGTTGGTAACATCGATTTTTTCCGTCATTTTCCTAAAAAAATTGTGGAATCACGTGTAGGTCCTGTCTGGGCACCTAACTTTTATTATCGTAGCGCAAATGTACAACTGCTCATGCTTGCACCTATTAAACAGATTAAAGCAAAACTTCCCGTTGAGTTAACGCCATTACAACCATTTCCGGGTTACGGATTGGTCGCTGTTACGTTTTTTACCTATTCTGTTTGTGACAATGACCCTTATAACGAAGTGTCGATTGCGATTGTTGTCCGTAAGCCTAATGCTCGTGGTTCACATATTGCAGAGTTAATGAAATCGATGCGTCAACGTCATTTTTATGCACATGTTTTAGCTTTGCCAGTTGATACTGAAATCGCCAGAGTGCGTGGTGTATATGGTTACCAACTACCAAAATGGTTAACTAAAATTGACGTCGAGATTAACTCAAAAGAAGCTCAAGCCAATATTTTTGATCTAAATGGGAAACTAGATTTAAGTTTAAAAACTGCTGTTCCTACTTTAAAACGTCTCGATTCTGAAACACATATTAATAAAGCAACCATGCTACATGTAGTCGATGGAAAATGGCACCGAACAGACGTTCAATCTAATATTCTTTCTTTTGCACAAAAGCTTTTTCCAAAGAAAGTACGACTTGTGAAAAACGAAGGCCCTTTAACTAATTTACTAAATGAATTAGGTGCTTCAAAAATTTTACGCTTAGATGCTATTGAGGATGCTCAAGTGGTACTTAATTTGCCTACCGTAATTAATTTAAAAGCATAAATAAAAAGGCCGTTTTTAACTACGTTTGAAAGTTCGAATTTAGAGGTATCTTTTCAAGCGTAGTTAATTAGGCATTACTCATAAATTTAACTTAGAACACCTTTTTTACAGATACTGTAAAAGTCGAATCAATTGGATTTGAAACAGGTGCGCCTGCCTCACCATTGCTATACTTTTTATAATAAGCATTTTTATCCCATGCCTTGGTATAGGCTAATCCTGTAGTCCAACCATCGCCTAAATCTTTAATAAGTTCGGCTTTAACATCCTGAAAGTTCGACTCTGAAAAGTTTTTGATTCTTTCATAGCCATAGTGAGCGCCAAAAGTCCAAGTATCACTGATAGGCTGGGTAAAGTTCAGATCTAAATAACTTGAACCTCTCGACCTTTTACCAGCAGGTCCACCCATAGTTTTAGAGTTATACCCAGCATAATCTGGTGTATAAGTCACAAAGTATTTAAGGCTTAAAGGACCATAGCCAATTTGAGGTACGATCTCACCATAGTTATAACTGCTACTCCCCGTTTCTGGTGTACTTTTCGCGCCTGGGTAGTAGTAGTAAAAAACCGACATCCCAATTGAAAATTTATCGATTGTTTTTAAATAACCTGTATAAAAATCCCATTCAACTGAAGCATCGCGAAGATAGTTGGAACTTACACTTGATGCCCAAGTCCCTACAAAAAAACCATTAGGATTAATATAATCCAGTCCACCTTGTAAGGCTGGTTTACCCCATGTTTGTTGGAAACCACGTGAAATATATTGGCTAGCAAAAGTAACATTTGCGCTATATGGAGAAGTTTTTTCTTGTTCTTTTAATTGTTCTGCATGTACAACGCTAGTAGACATAATAAGTGAAGCTAAACCTAAAATTTTTCTCATTCAATAATTCCTTTTACATATTACCTATAGGTTTAAAGTTTTAAAATAACATGAAATATCCAGTTTAAGAACCTTAAAAGTTTATAAATTCAAGTTTCTAGACACATCTTCTTCGCTATAAATCTCTTCAATACAATCTAAAATTTTGGGAATATAAGAACTTTGATCCATGTTTCGCATGGATAGAGAAATAGGACTATAGGCTTCTAAGTCCAAGATATTTAAGTAAGTTAGATTCTTCATACCAATATCACAGGCACTTTCCGGAATAATACATATCCCTTCCCCGGATGCTACTAAGCCAAGTGCCATATGAATTTCTCGTACTTCAGTCAGCTTGGCTGGAACAAGACCTAATTTGGTAAATAAAGCTTGAATAGTGGTCGAAAAATTTGGTTTAGGTGTGGTTGGATAAGAAAAAATTGTCTCATTAATAATTTGAGATAAATAAATTCCTGACTCTTGGAACTCACTTAAAGGATGTTTTTTATGAATCGCGAGTTTTAATTTTTCTTTGCGAAGTAAAAGCCTTTTAATCGCTGGGTCACTAATTGGCAAGCGACCAAAGCCTAAATCGATTTTTCCTAACTTTAAAGCCTCGACCTGATCACGTGTACCACACTCAATAAGCTCAACATGAATGTCAGGATTTTTTTGTCTAAATAGATAAATGACCTGCGGTAATCGCCCATAAAGAAGCGAGCTCACATACCCCACTTTAACAACGTTCTCGACTAGCTTCATTTTTTTAGCCATCGAAGCAGCTTGAGCCGTATGCGTCAAAATTTGCACTGCATGCTGGTAAAAAAACAGCCCTGCTTCCGTTACTTTTAATGGACGAGAGCCTTTTTCGAATAAATCGATCCCTAATTCTTCTTCTAGTTTTTTGATTTGGCGTGTTAAAGGCGGCTGAGCAATAAAAAGCTTTTCCGCAGCTTTCGTCAGGCTCTGTTCTTCAACCACGGTAACAAAATAACGTAGATGTCTTAATTCCATTAATATACCTTTTTAGTATCTTAAAATACCGTTCTATATCTATTTTAGGCTATTACATTCTTCTATGGTATACAAACAAGTTCGTAATAGTTGAAACTTCATGTATAGAACCATAGAAACCATACTTGTGGATATTCCAACTATCCGTCCTCACCAGTTGTCTGTGACTACTATGCGTACCCAGACTTTGGTACTCGTTAAAATTACGACCACGGATGGTATTGTCGGTTGGGGTGAGGCCACCACCATTGGTGGGCTGAACTATGGTGAAGAAAGTCCTGAGAGTGTCAAAGCCAATATTGATACCTACTTTGCACCATTACTGACATCAGTTAAAGATTTAAATGTTGCACAAACACTAAAACTGATTCGTAAAAATATTAATGGTAACCGCTTTGCTAAGTGTGCCATTCAGACTGCCCTACTTGATATTCAGGCCAAACGTTTAGGCGTGCCATTAAGCGAAGTTTTAGGTGGACGTCTGCGTAATAGTTTACCTGTGCTTTGGACGCTTGCGTCTGGTGACACGGAAAAAGATATTGCTGAAGCTCGCAAAATGATTGAGCTAAAGCGCCACAACGCGTTCAAACTTAAAATTGGTGCGCGTCCTTTACAGCAAGATGTTGACCATGTGATTGCAATTAAAAAAGCACTCGGTGCAGATATTAGTGTACGCGTTGACGTAAATCGTGCATGGTCAGAGCTGGAATGTATTCAAGGTATTCAACAGCTTCAAGATGGCGGGATTGATTTAATTGAACAGCCTTGTGCTATTCAAAACACAGAAGCACTTGCTCGCCTCACCCATCGTTTTGATGTCGCAATTATGGCAGATGAAGCTTTAACTGGTCCCGACAGCGCATACCGTATTGCAAAAAGCCATGGTGCTGATGTATTTGCAGTAAAAATTGAACAATCTGGTGGTCTGATCGAAGCGTGTGAAGTTGCCAAGGTTGCAGGTTTGGCTGGAATTGATCTTTATGGCGGCACTATGCTTGAAGGCCCTGTAGGTAGTATGGCTTCTGCTCATGCATTTGCAACTTTTGAAACGTTAGCGTTCGGCACTGAATTATTTGGTCCGTTATTGCTTACCGAAGAAATTTTGAAAGAACCGCTACGTTACGAAAACTTTGAATTGCACTTGCCAACGGCTCCAGGCTTAGGCATTGAAATTGATGAAGATAAGATTGAGAAATTACGTCGTTAAGGCAAAAGGATAAGGAGTTTCCCATGTTATTTCATGTACGTATGGATGTGCATATTCCACTTGATATGCCAGCCGACAAAGCAAATGAAATTAAGGCCGTTGAAAAAGCTTATTCGCAAGACTTACAACGCCAAGGTAAATGGCGTCATATCTGGCGAATTACAGGCCAGTACTCGAACATCAGCATTTTTGATGTAGAGAGCAATGAAGAATTGCACAACATTTTACAAGGTTTACCTCTCTATCCATACATGGACATTGAAGTGATGGCACTTAACCGTCATCCATCTTCTGTCCGTGATGATGATTCGTAAATAGAAAGAATTTTTTAAATGCGATCTCTGAAGTCCATTTAAAAACCAAGTAGATTATTCAGAAGGTAACAAGGAACGTGGCGGCAATTATTCGCTAGCAAAACAAAATGCCCGCAGCGCTGCCACCCAAAACCGTATTGCATACTTAAGGAGTTTTAGTATGAACCGTCAACAAATTGATGCGCTTGTAAAACAAATGAATGTCGACACTGCAAAAGGCGAAGTTGATGCACGTGTTCAACAAATTGTAGTGCGCCTTCTTGGGGATTTATTTCAAGCCATCGAAGATTTAGACATCCAACCTTCTGAAGTTTGGAAAGGTTTGGAATATTTTACCGATGCAGGTCAAGCAAATGAACTTGGTCTTTTGGCAGCAGGCTTAGGTCTTGAACATTACCTTGACTTACGTGCAGATGAAGCAGATGCCAAAGCTGGTATTACAGGCGGTACACCTCGTACCATCGAAGGTCCACTTTATGTTGCTGGCGCACCTGAATCAGTTGGCTTTGCACGTATGGATGACGGAACTGAGACTGGCAAAATCGATACCTTAATTATTGAAGGTACGGTAACCGATACTGATGGCAATATTATTGAAAATGCCAAAGTTGAAGTATGGCATGCCAACAGTTTAGGTAACTATTCATTCTTTGATAAGTCACAATCTGACTTTAACTTACGCCGTACCATTTTCACTGATGCAGATGGTAAATATGTAGCGTTAACCACTATGCCAGTTGGTTATGGATGCCCTCCTGAAGGTACAACACAGGCTCTTCTTAACAAGTTAGGCCGTCATGGTAACCGTCCATCTCACGTTCACTACTTCGTTTCTGCACCGGGTTACCGCAAGCTGACTACTCAATTCAACATTGAGGGTGATGAGTACTTATGGGATGACTTTGCCTTCGCTACTCGTGACGGTTTAGTGGCAACAGCAGTAGATGTCACAGATCCTGCTGAAATTCAACGCCGTGGTTTAGATCACGCTTTCAAACACATCACATTTAACATTGAACTGGTTAAAGAGGCCGCTGCTGCTCCTTCAACTGAAGTTGAACGCCGTCGCGCTAGTGCTTAATTGAAAGTGTATGTGAGTTAAAAGTTCGCTTTTGACTCACAAAATTTACTCCATTTATTACTACCATTAAGAATTTCAATAAATTTTTAGCGGTAGTAATACATCACGTTACCTCATGCTCTAAGGTTTCTCACATGATTGACAAAAGTAAGTCCTCACTAAGCGAGGTTTTATCGCAGATTAAAGATGGTGCAACCATTCTGATTGGTGGTTTTGGTACCGCAGGACAACCCGCTGAACTCATTGACGGTCTGATTAAACTTGGCGTTAAGGACCTGACCATTGTGAGCAACAATGCCGGTAATGGGGATTATGGTCTCGCTAAGCTGCTCAAAGCCGGTTCAATTAAAAAAGTGATTTGCTCTTTCCCACGTCAGTCTGACTCTTATGTGTTTGATGAGCTGTACCGTGCCGGAAAGGTTGAACTTGAACTGGTACCGCAAGGCAATCTGGCGTGCCGTATTCAGGCAGCAGGTATGGGGCTTGGGGCGGTGTTTACTCCAACTGGCTTTGGAACACTTTTGGCCGAAGGCAAAGAAACCCGTCATATTGATGGTAAAGACTACGTGCTTGAGTATCCGATCAAGGCTGACTTTGCCCTGATTAAAGCCTACAAGGGCGACCGCTGGGGCAATCTAGTTTACCGTAAATCTGCACGTAACTTTGGCCCGATCATGGCCATGGCTGCTGATGTCACCATTGCCCAGGTTTCTGAAGTAGTTGAGTTAGGTGGATTAGACCCGGAACACATCATTACCCCAGGTATCTTTGTACAGCATGTTGTACAAGTACAGCCCGCGCAGTAAGCAATAAGGAGAAATAACATGAGCTACCAGAAACTCAGCCGTGACCAGATTGCACAACGTGTGGCACAAGATATTCCCGATGGTGCCTATGTGAACTTGGGTATTGGTTTACCGACCAAGATTGCCAGCTACTTACCTGCTGATAAAGATGTCTTTCTACATTCTGAAAATGGTCTGTTGGCTTTTGGCCCACCACCAGCGGCAGGTGAAGAAGACCCTGAACTGATTAATGCGGGTAAAGAGTTCGTGACCATGCTTGAAGGTGGCAGCTTTTTCCACCATGGCGATTCATTTGCCATGATGCGTGGTGGTCACCTTGATATTGCGGTGCTTGGGGCATTTCAGGTGGCAGCGAATGGTGACTTGGCGAACTGGCACACGGGTGCACCGGATGCGATTCCTGCTGTTGGTGGTGCGATGGATTTGGCGGTTGGTGCCAAGAAAGTATTTATCACTACAGACCATGTGACCAAACAAGGTGAGCCGAAGATTGTGGCTGAGCTGACTTATCCGGTAACGGGTAAGCACTGTGTTGACCGTATTTACACTGACCTGTGTGTGATTGATGTGACCAAAGCTGGTTTAAAGGTGATTGAAAAGGTGGAAGGCCTTAGTTTTGATGAGTTACAGGCTTTAACGGGTGCAACTTTGATTGATGCGACTCAAGGGTAAGGTTTACACAACAAACACCTATTACACAGCATTCACTATCGTGAGAGGCGACATGGATGTCGCCCGTTGGACAGGGAGGCAAGGAAGCCTCCTCTGTTCAACAAAGGTTTTTGTTACTTTTGACCTTTCAAAAGTAAGGTATCGCTTATACAACAAGCTTACGGATATCACAGATTACAGCCGTGATGGTATTCGTTGATATGAAAATTTATAAAGCATCTCAACGGAGTCTTATCTATTTAAGCCAAATACCACCAGCTAATTCGTGTCACTTTTTTAAAAAAGTAACCAAAAATCTTTGTTACTCAGACACAACTTCCTTGTTGTGCTGAGCAACACGGCGACATCCATGTCGCCACCGTGAAATACCTACGGAGAATGGCTAAAAAGGCCTGAAGTAAAGGACAAAAGTTAGAATGAAAAACGCTTATATCATCGATGCCATCCGTACTCCATTCGGCCGTTATGCCGGTGGCCTTGCACCTGTCCGTGCCGATGACCTTGGCGCTGTGCCGATTAAGGCTCTCATGCAGCGTAACCCAAATGTAGATTGGGAACAGGTCGATGATGTGATCTATGGCTGTGCCAACCAAGCCGGTGAAGATAACCGTAATGTCGGCCGTATGTCAGCACTGCTTGCTGGGTTACCGTATCAGGTTCCAGCAACCACCATTAACCGTTTGTGTGGTTCTTCACTCGATGCCATTGCCATTGCTGCCCGTGCTATTAAAGCAGGTGAAGCGAACTTGGTAATTGCTGGTGGTGTAGAAAGCATGACCCGTGCACCTTATGTAATGGGTAAGTCAGACAGTGCTTTTGGCCGTAGCCAGAAGATTGAAGACACCACCATGGGCTGGCGTTTCATTAACCCTAAACTTAAAGAGTTGTATGGTGTAGACACCATGCCCCAGACTGCCGAAAACGTCGCTGAACAGTTCAAGGTCAATCGTGCAGATCAGGACCAGTTTGCCTTGGTGAGCCAACAACGCACCGCAAGCGCGCAAGCCAAAGGCTTTTTTTCTAAAGAAATCGTGGCAGTTGAAATCCCTCAGCGTAAGGGTGATGTTGTTGTGATTGATACTGATGAACATCCACGTGCATCAACCACCCTTGAAGGTTTAAGCAAACTTAAACCTGTGGTTAAAGCAGATGGCACAGTTACTGCGGGGAATGCTTCAGGCATTAACGATGGTGCAGCAGCTCTACTGATTGCTTCTGATGATGCAGTTCAGGCTTACAACTTAAAACCACGTGCCAAGATTATTGCCTCAACAGCCGTAGGTATAGAACCACGCATTATGGGCTTTGCTCCGGCACCAGTCATTAAAAAATTACTAAAACAAGCTAACCTGACTTTAGATCAGATGGATGTAATTGAGCTGAACGAAGCTTTTGCTGCACAGGCTTTGGCAGTGACCCGTGATTTAGGTTTGCCAGACGATAGCAACAAAGTAAATCCAAATGGTGGTGCAATTGCTTTGGGCCATCCACTCGGTGCATCAGGTGCACGCCTAGTGACCACTGCCTTAAATCAGCTTGAACAGACAGGTGGTCGTTATGCCTTGTGTTCAATGTGTATTGGTGTGGGCCAAGGCATTGCTTTGATTATTGAACGTGTTGAAGCACTTTAAGGAGAAACAAATGCCATCTTTTCAATCTGCCGATGCACAAATTAACTATCAAACCTTTGGCGAACAGTCTTCCCCTGCTCTGGTGTTTTCAAACTCTTTGGGCACCAATTATGGCATGTGGCAAAAACAGTTTAATGAATTAAAAGATCAATTTTTTGTGATCTGCTATGACACTCGTGGCCACGGTTCATCATCTACACCTGAAGGTCCATATACTGTAGAGCAATTAGGTGAAGATGTTGTTCGTTTACTGGATCATCTGAATATTAGCAAAGCTGCTTTTTGTGGTATTTCCATGGGTGGTTTAACAGGTCAATGGCTTGCGATTCACTACCCTAACCGTTTTAGTCATGTAGTTGTTGCAAATACTGCCGCTAAAATTGGACAAGAACAGGCATGGCTTGACCGTGCAAAATTAGTACGTGAGCAAGGTTTACAACCGATCGCAGCTACAGCAGCTTCGCGATGGTTTACAGATCCCTTTATCCAAAGTCATGCTTCAATTGTCAACAACCTGTGTAACGACTTAAGTGCTGGCAGCGCAATGGGTTATGCCAATTGTTGTGAGGCTTTGGCTAAAGCGGATGTCCGTGAGCAATTAAAAGATATCAAAATTCCTGTATTGGTGGTTGCTGGAACTCAAGACCCTGTAACAACCGTTGCAGATGGTCAATTTATGCAGCAGCGCATTCCACAATCACATCTTGCAGAAATAGATGCCTCTCATATTTCCAATGTAGAACAGCCAGAAGCTTTTAATAAAATCTTAAAAGATTTTTTAGTAAGCTAATTCCGCTGTTAATAAACTTTATTCATTTCTAAAAAGGCCAATCATGGCCTTTTTTATTCTCTCAAAATAAAAAACTAAATAACTTGTTCGAGAAGGTATAAATATATACCTCAAATGTAATGGAAAATTACATGGATAAATAACAGTATTTTAATTTCATGAACAGGGCTTGTTCATCCGTGACGTGAATCTAAGAAGATTCTTAAATCGCTCACTTCTATTCATAATGAAAGTAAGGATATCTAAATTGAACATATCTATGCTGAACTCTCGGCCTCACCCTACACGCCCTTTAATTAAATATGGAACATTACTTTTAGGTGCGCTTTTAGCGGGTTGTAATTCTTCATCAAGTTTAGACTCAACACCAACACAAAAGCAGATCACGATTAAGCGTGATAAATTCGGTACTCCTCATGTATATGCAAATGATACCTATGGGCTTTTCTACGGTTATGGCTATTCGGTAGCGACTGATCGATTATTCCAGATGGAAATGTCGAAACGTACAGGACAAGGTACAGTTGCCGAGGTGCTCGGTCCCGACTATCTCCAATATGATATTGCAACACATAGCCGTTTTGACCCGGAAAATATTAAACAGCAACTCGCCGCACTCTCACCAGAAGACCGAGCAATTTTTGAAGGTTATGCCGCAGGTTTTAATAAGCGTGTTAAAGAGGTTTTAGCAGATCCAGCTCTTATGCCTAAAGAGTTCACAGATCATGGTTTTAAACCATCAACATGGCAACCTGAAGATATTGCTATGGTTTGGGTAGGCTTAATTTTGAATCGCTTCTTTTCAGCAAGTTCCGAAGTATCAAATTTAGATTTGCTTACGCAACTGCAAAAAGAAAAAGGCCAAGAAGAAGGTCTTAAAGTCTATCAACAATTACGTTGGCTAAACGACCCAAGTGCTCCAACTATTATTCAATCTGCACAAAAAACACAGCTTATAGCGCGTCAACAGCAAATACTTAAAGACATTAGCCCTATTTCAAACAAAGCAGCCAAAACCTATCTAGCTCAAGCTCGCATTGCTTTAGGCAAAAGTGTGGTAGATGGTGTACCTACCGCCAGTAATGCATGGGTCTTAAAAGGTGATAAGACCATTGAAGGCCAAGCAGTTTTATATAATGGCCCACAGCAAGGATGGTATACACCAGCAATTACTTACAGTATTGGTTTACATGGAGCTGGCTATAATTTGACAGGTATAACTCCTGTTGGCTTACCTGCGATTTTATTTGGAACTAATGGCAAAATCGCATGGGGTTCGACGGTAGGTTCACTCGATACTAACGATGTTTATCAACTCACCCTAAATCCAAGTAATTCAAAAGAATATTTATATAAAGGGATATATATTCCATTTGAACACAAGCAAGTAAAAATAAAAGTTAAGAATCAGGCCGACCATGTTTTAGATGTTTATAAGAGTAAACAAGGCTTTGTAAGTACATGGGATGAAAATAATCATACGGCGTATGCGCAAAAACGTAGCTGGGAAGGTGTAGAAATTGAAACCTTATTAGGATGGGCAAATGCAGCCAAAGCCTCAAATTGGGATGAGTTTCTTGCTCAAGCCAAGCGTGTCGCAGCCTCTATCACTTGGTTCTATGCCGATACTAAAGATAATATTGGTGTTGCTGCTTTAGGTCGTTTACCTATTCGTCCTGAAAACCAACATATTCAGCTTCCAGCTAAAGGTGATGGTTCAATGGAGTGGCAAGGTTTTTATGACTTCTCACATAACCCTAAAGAGTACAATCCACAAAAAGGCTATGTCACAAGCTGGAATAACAAAGCCTATGCAGGTTTACGCTCAGATTCGTCAAACTTTTCTTATGTTGATCGGGTCAATGAACTAATTGAACCTTTAGAAAGCAAAGCAAAACTGAGTCAGCAAGAAATTTGGGAAATTAATAAAACAGCTGCATGGTCTGATTTAAATGCACGTTATTTTGTTCCTTCTATGATTCAAGCTGCACAAAGCCCTAAGGCATCACCGTTAGCCAAAAAAGTCGCGCCATTACTTGCCAATTGGGATCTTAAATTACGCCCTGATAGCGAGGCGAAATATTATCAAGGTGCAGCACCAGCAATTACACGTGCATGGCTTAATCAAATGATTGAACTGGTACTCAAACCAAACCTTTCAGAAAATATTTATAAGCGTTATACCGATACGCTTTATCCGGTAAATAATGATCCACGAAGTGCACAGCCAGCGAGTGCATCAAAATTAATCTGGAATGCACTGCAAGGAAAACAGGCAAGCGTTCCTCAGAATGTTGATTTCTTAAAAGGACAAACAGCAGATGAGGTCGTATTAAAAGCTTTAGAAAATGCACTGACTGAACTTTCAAATCAATATCACTCTACCGACCCGAATGACTGGAAAATTCCGGTCGCAACCATGGGCTTTTCTAGCAAAAATTCGGTAGGCATTCCTTGGGCTGATCCATCGTATGAACAACAGCTTAGCACCTATGGAAATACGGGAAGTGCTACTTTTAGAGTGGTCTTAAATCCAAATCAAGTCACCATGTGTTCGATTTTGGCCCCAGGACAAAGTGGTTTTATCAATCAAAATGGAAAACCTGATGCCCACTTTGCAGATCAGCTCCCTTTATTTGAAAGTTACAAGTGTAAAGATGATGCGGTGAGTCAAAAGGAAATCGACCAATCAACTCAACAAAGCATCACTTTAAACTACTAATGTTTTAGTCCAATTTTTATTTTAAAGGCTGAGGTTTGTTATTTATAAAGTGACAAACCTCTTTATTGGCTTAATACCGAATCATGACTGATTTTAATTCGGTGTAATCTTCAATAAATGCATCTGAAAACTCTCTGCCAATTCCCGAAGCTTTTACCCCACCAAATGGAACTGATGGATCTAAGAACGTATGCATATTGACCCACAAGGTCCCTGCTTCAATTTTAGGAATTAAACGTAAAGCTTTAGATAAGTCATTTGTCCAAATACTTGCGGTTAAACCAAAGCGCGACTGATTCATCAGTTGAACAAGTTCTTCATCATTTTCGAATGGCATTACCCCGACTACTGGACCAAAAGTTTCTTCTGAAAATAAAGGATCATCCGTATTTTTGAAGGAAATCAAAGTCGGCTGTACAAAATATCCTGTCTGATCTAGAGCCTCACCACCAGCAATAATCTGGTTGTTGGCTTTAGCCATATCTAAATAATGTTTCACTTTATTAAAATGTGGCTGATTAGAGAGTGGACCAAACATACTTCCTTCATCCATAGCCGATCCAATTTTGAAACTAGAGAGTGCTTTAGAGAGTTTCTCGACAAGTTCATCATGTTTTGTACGGTGGACAAAAAAACGCTCTGGCGATGCACAAACTTGGCCTTGATGTACAAAAGTTGCTTGCAGCAAAGTTGGTAAAATCTCATCAATATTTGCATCAGCCAAGATGGCTATGGCATTTTTACCACCCAGCTCCAGACTTACACGGGTTAAATCACTGCTCATCGCGAGCTTACCAATCGCAATGCCTGTTGGTACTGAACCTGTAAACGAGACTTTCTTAACGAGCGGCGACTCAATTAAATATTGTCCTGTATCACCTTTACCCGTAACCACATTAATCACACCAGCCGGTATACCTGCCTCAATGGCAAGTTCGGCTAAACGCAATAAAGATAAGCTGGCAAACTCACTTGGTTTAAGCACAATGGTACAGCCAGTTGTTAAAGCTGAACCGATTTTCCAAACACCAATCATCAGTGAAAAATTCCAAGGCACAATCCCTGCAACTACCCCCACTGGTTGCCTTAAAGTAAAGGCCGTATATTTCTCACCTTGCATAGAAGGAATAGACGGTTGCATGGTTTGACCATTAATTTTAGTTGCCCAACCCGCAAAATATCTTAAGAAAATAACAGATTGTGCGACCTCAAGATGACGGGAAATATTGATAAGTTTTCCAGTAGACAACGATTCGAGCTGTGCAAGTTCTTCACCATATTGCTCAATTAAATCGGCGAGCTTATTTAGTTTAACGCCACGTTCATACGGCGTAGTTTCAGCCCAAGCATTTTGAAAAGCATGTTCGGCATTTGTTACCGCACTATCTACATCGTTTTGACTACCAATACTAATTTGAGCCACAACTTGTTCAGTCGATGGATTTACAATATCCACTTTATCTAAAAGCTCGGCAGCAACTAATTTTCCATCAATAAAATGTCCATGTTGTCGTGCCATAAATTGCTGTACGCTTTCTAAAATCTGAACTTCACTCATTTTCTTTTCCTCTTTTCATTTCTAAACTTTTGTTATGACAGCAACTACGCGACCTGATTCAAAATAAAGTCTGCACCGCGTTCACCAATCATGATGGCAATTGCATTGGTATTACCACTTGGAACTTGTGGGCAAATAGAACAATCCACCACACGTAAGTTTTTAAAACCATGTACTTTAAGTGTCTGATCTGTGACCGAATCTTGCGGAGCATTGCCCATTTTGCAGCTACCTGCGGGGTGATAAACCGTTTTAATGTTCTGACGCATCCATTTATCAATCGCTTCAATATCATCAGGATCGACATTTGCAGGCTCAACGACTTCTTTGACAATCGCTTTCAATGCCGGTTGTTGTAATAGGCGAAGTCCGGCTTGTACCGCACGGATATTTGCATCAATATCTTCTTGATGGCCTAAATAATTAGGGTCAATAACAGGTAAATCTTTGGGATCTTTACTGCTTAAACGCAAAGTCCCACGTGCTTTTGGCTGTACATGTCCGACTTTAATGGTAAGGCCATGTGCCTGAGCAACTGCTTTTTCACCAGGGGTATTATCAAAATTATCCAGCACAGGTAAAAAATGAAACTGGACATCAGGTCGACCATTGTTATTAGTGTCAATAAAACCACCACCCTCTAAAATATTAGTGGTTAACAACCCTGAACGTGTAAAACACCACTGTAAAAAGTGTCTTACCGCAGTTAAACCTTGATCTTCACCGAGCAGACTATTATTGGTTGTTACTGTCGCATTAACCGACATATGCAAATGGTCGTGAAAATTGTCACCTACAGGTAAGTCACGAATGCATTCTATTCCGAGTTCATCTAAATGCTGTTTTGGGCCAATTCCCGAAAGTAATAAAACCTTAGGACTGCCAATTGCACCAGCGCTCAGAATAACTTCTTTTTGAGCCTGTACAGTAATTGGTGATTTTCCCACAACGCTATAAGTCACCCCAGTAACCTGATCACCTTGAGTTTCAATTTTATGGACTAAGGCATCAGTAATCACCGTGAGGTCTGGGTGATTTTCCACTGACTTTAAATAAGTTTTTGAGGTACTCGCCCGAGAACCGTTTTGAGTAGTAGTTTGATAAAACCCTACCCCCGCCTGATCCCAACCATTAATATCATTGACGTAATTCATCCCCATTTGTTGACCTGCTTTAATACAAGCAAGCGTTAAAGGATGGCGATAGCGGTTTTCACTGACAGGTAAAATGCCATCTTGTCCGTGATATTCATCAGCAAGACTTTCGTTTTTTTCTGCTTTCTTAAAAAAAGGCAGCACATGTTGATAAGACCACTGATTGCATCCCCATTCCGATGCCCATAAATCATAATCCTGTCGTTGGCCTCGACAATAGATCATGCCATTGACCGAGCTTCCACCTCCCAACACTTTTCCTTGTGCAAGGATCATTTCACGATGATTACAATATTTCTGTGGAACCGTCATGTATTGCCATGATTTTTGCTGGAATACTTTAACTACTGTTGCAGGTATCGTATGAAACATACTGCTATCTCGGCTTCCTGCCTCTAGAACAAGAACACGCCCTGCCTTGGCTTCTAATAGTCGTGCTGCGACCACACAGCCTGCTGAGCCAGCACCAATCACGATATAGTCATATTGTTGATTCATCTGATTTTATCCTAATTTTATTTCTATGAATGTACCGCCAATAAACGCGATCTCCTTCGCTCTAATTTAATAGATGTATTGCAGAATTAACTGCGTATAGACATTGGTCTTGTCATCGTAGTTTTGAGTACCACCACTATGGATATCGTGTTTTGGTTTATAAAGGCCAACTAAAGGAATAACGTTGAATTTTTTATTAACCGACCAAACTGAAAACACATCTAGTTCATGTCCATCTACATTAGTTAAGGATTTATTTACTGTTTTGAACTTATAGGCCAAAGCACCCAACATAAAATTTTCTTTTAGATTCATACTGTAAGAAACTTGATGAATATCGGCATTTTTGTTGAATGGACCAGCATAATTTCCAGCAACTTCGCCCTGAAACCATGTACCAAAGCCGACTGTATTTCCATAAAACATCGTGTCGTATTGGTCTGAAAAATGACTAAAACGGTAGCCTAATGAGGGCGTATATTTTGAAGATAACAAGTTATAGTTCAACGCTATGTAGCCAGCATTTTCGTGGCTATCTTTTTTATCTTGAACTACAAACTCAGTTTTAACTTGTAGCTCTGGTAAAGGTTGATAATTCAAACGTAAAGCATAATTTTTAAGATCTTCTCGCCCTGAAACGTGTTCAGCATCTTCTAGGTCTAATACATTTAAGTAAGTGAACCCAACGCCCTTATCTTTAAGCTGATACATCAGATCAGTCACAAAGAGTTCTGGGGAAAATTGTGCTTTATTGTCGGACTTTAAATAAGCCAGCTTTAGCGTTGTATTTTCTTGCGGTTTGTATTGAAGCAAACTTGTAAAATCAAAGCTTCGACGAGCTGCCAGATAATATGCTCCGCCCCGATCTAGTGTGCCGTCCGCGGGCGCTTTACCAAGATTTAACGCATCACCCGCAATGAAGAACCCATCACCAATCATGATATTTTGTCGACCAATACTTAAATCATAGGTCGTTAACTCATCTTTATTGGTGCCGTCTTTAAAACCAATGATCCATTCATTCACATCTGTTTTACGTTCTTTGCCATTACTATTTTGGCCTGCGTCTCCATCACCAAATGTTGCCGAGCTAATACCGCTCAAGCTTGCATAGAGCTGATTGTTTTTAAAGGTGTAGTTTCCCTTCGCACCATATTTAAGATGACCTTCTTGCCAATTGACTCTTTCATCATCTAGGTTTTCGCCGTTATAGCTTTTACCGCTACTAAAAGCCCCAAAAGTTGCTTCAAAAGTTGACTTAATTTCAAGCTCACCAGCATGCACAGTTGAAAAAAATGAGACAAAGAGAGTCCCTCTCACAACCTGAGAAAATAAATTTTTCATTGAGAAATTCCTTTTTTGCGAACGGCCTAACCGTGCTCAAGTGTGGGTAATCGATTCGTTACCCACTCTAGATCATGCACCCGTTTAGTGATGGTCGTGCTGAGTATTTTGCTCTTCTTCACCCAAATTTAAAGTCGGGGTGCTGTCAAAGAAGTTCCAAGGTTTGATGAGTGTATTCACCCATTCTGTTGGCATGATTGGCCACTCTTCAGCACGTGCCACATGGGTTGTCCCTGTTGTCATCCACACCACGAGGTCTTTATTTTCAATATTTTCGTTGTTACCAATGAACTGTCCTAACCCTGTGTCATGAGTCGAACGATTTGAATATTTCCCTTCAGGATAGCGTTCGTCTGGATTGTACTGAGTCACCCAAATTTGCTTATCCATAAAGTTCAAACGTTTAAATAACCATTCATCTTTAGAGAAATTAGCTCCTTTTGCCACAGGGTGTGTTCCACCTGCAAAAGGAATGAGTTGATAAGAAACAGGATTGCCTAATTTATTTTCCTTATTGAAATTCGTGAGTAAGCGAATAGTGGATGGGTCAAATTTTTCAGCTGCATTTTGCTCATTCGTAATGACTTTACTATCAATTTGCATTGAACTTGTACGAACACCGCCTTTGTCATTGGCTTTCACCACTGGGTCCATATGCATAAAGCTGTTGTTTTCCCCATCTACATCCATGTCTAAGCGGAAGTTATAGATGTGCTGATGCGTTGTACCCACAATATTATGGTCAATTAAAGTTCCATATTTGGTGTCTTCTTTTGCGGTACTGTCATGCATGGTGCGTGATTTAACGCCTTTAACAGCTTCAATACCCGTCGCACCCGCATTAATTCCAATTACACCATTTTGGGCAAATACCCAGTCAAACATGTAATCGTAGTTTCCAACCGTACTAATCCAGCGCACGACAAGTTCACGGCGTGCTTCACTCGCATCTTGGTTACCAAAAATTTCGTGATGTTTATATTCAGGTCCTGCATAACGTTCAAACACAGCAATGGCATTTGGAATCACTTGTGGCTGGCCTTTATAATCTGCAATCACAGCATCAAGTAAAACAGCGTTGTCGGGTGCATCAGTTCCCGGAAGAATAGATGAGGTAAGTGTTCCCATACCATATTCGCCAGAGTCCAAATAAGATTTGAAGTACCAACCAATATCAGGGTCACCATATGGAACTACCATTCCACCCAAGTTCCCTTCATACATGACTTTACGCTTAACGCCTTTATCTTTATAGGTCACGGTTGAAAGCTGTAAGCCAACACGAGAATCTAACGCCACATGCAAACACCAGTTGCCCCAATGTATGGTTTGACCTGTAATGCTAAAGTTCTTACCGTCAGGTTCAGAAATATTGAGTGGTTTTAGCTTACTTGCTACGGGCTTATTCGACATATAAGGTCGATTTGCCATCGGCACAGGAATGATCGCACCTTCTTCAATCTTAATAATTTTTTCTTTATCTAAATCGACTACAGCAACTAAATTTTCAATTGGATGCGCCCAATAATTACCATCGCCTACATCGAGGTAAGCGACGACTTTTAATATATTGAGTTGTTTATCCAAACCATCTTTACCGCCAAAATATCCAACAGTTAGCGGTGTAGCAATCACTTTCTTCACATCGGTAATGCCGCGTTTCCGTAAAGCTTCCTGATATTCTTTACTTGTCTCAATTACGCGTTGTACAGCTTCAAAATTATCGAGTAACACCATTCCATGAGTGTCTTTCAGTACATTCCATTTTGTGACTTGTTGAGTGTTAAGATTAACTTCACCTTCAATCGCTTGACTCCCCTTTAACAAAATAAATGAGGCAATACGATCTTCTTTAAATTCTTTGTGATTAATAAAGTAATCCCAAACTTTTGCTTTTTCAGGCTCTTTAAGCTTTAACTCGGCAAAACGCATATTTTTATAGGCATATTTCGAGCGGTTAATCACATCAAATGTTTTTTTAATTTCGTCGGAATTTAAGCTATTGAGCGGATGAAAAGTATTTTCAACTTTAAAGGTTTGATCTAACCCAGACTGGAATACTTCATTAAAAAAATCTTTTCCAATAACAGGTTTACCATCTTTGATTAATAAAGGCACACTGAGCTTGAAAGGTTTGCCATTTATCAAAACCTGATCTGAATTAGGTTTAGCTCGAACCACCATAGAGCCTTTGGTGATCATATAAGTATTGGTAAAATCGTCTTTGACAACTTTAGCACCTTGCTCACTCATGTTTTGATAAAGTGAGACCATTTCGGCCTTGCCACCATGCGCAAATGCTTGAGTGTTGATTCCCCAAAAGCTTGCAGCGATTGATAAGTTAAGTGCCAGTATTTTTTGTATGTCATTCAATAATCGTTGTTTACGCATTGGTTTCATCCTTTTCATCTATCCCTGAACTATCTGAATCAGACAGTTAAAATGCACTTCCTGTGAGTGAAATTCATTAGACTAACTTAATAGTTTTATGGTTATTAAGCTTATCTAACCTGCTCTAATGAATTTAATTTCAACACAGTTACATAGGGCTAGCTTGTTCAAGAATGACGTCGAATTTGTCTAAAAATGACATTGAGAGATGAAAGATTTAAACCGGCATACCCTCTCTAAATTCTTTAGGAGAGATACCATATGTTTTTTTAAAGATCTTTGAAAAATGAGCGCCGTCCCAAAAACCCCATTTCAAGGCAATCTGGGTAATCGAGCTTTGTTTATTCTTTTTATCAAGCAAATCTGCTTTGACTTTTTCTAGGCGTTTGAGCTGTATATATTTGTTAATAGATAAATTTTCTTGAAGAAATAAACGGTAGAGATGACGTAGCGACACCCCAATATGCTCTGCAATTAATTTAGGGGTTAAATCGGGTTTTGCTAAGTTTTCTATAATATAGCGCTCAGCTTTTTCCATCAGGTTATTTGAGCTATTTATATTTTTATAATTAATTGTGGGTTTGATTAAAGCAATTAACGCATCTTCAAAAGCATTGCCATCTTCGGTTGCATACCAAAGCTTAATGTTTTCAGCAGACATATTTTTCAAAATATTCTTGAGTAAAAAACCACTCATATTTTGAGTAATCAGTTTTCCAAAATATTCGGTACTAATATTTTCTTTAAGTAATTTTTCACGCGACAGGTGCACTGAAATCTGGCTTACCAAACCTTGCGGGTACATCGAAATTGTTTCGACCGGGTCGACCAAGACAATATCGCCTTCATTCAAGCTGAGAGTTTCATTTTTATATTCGAGCAGCATTTTTCCCGAATACTGCAAAATCAAAAAACAAAAACGATTATTCACTCGATCGATTTCATCGGCTTTTCGGACAATTTTATTGGCATTGTTTTTAATAAAAGCAATTTCGGTATCACCCAATAAAAAGCACTGAACTTCACCAATGAATAAATTACGGGTTCCGTCAAAATCGGTTTCAAAATTGCCGCACACACTTTTAATATGGTGCGTCCATGTGAGTAATGCATCGCTTACATATTGGTTCATCCCTTACCTCTCTATACATGTATCACCACTCAAAATTTTGCGTTTGTGGTGGTGCACTGTCTTGGCTTTTTGCAATCTTGTTTTATTGATAAACAAATTGTGTGCCAAAAATTCCTTATCCTTGGAATTGTTTTGATGATAATCAGCTAGATATGAATAAGCTGATAAATCAATTCAATTTATCAGCTTAATGGGACTTATGCTACTCCTGCAAAATCTCGCAGCATGGTAATAAAAATATCCTTTTGTTCCTCAGAATACTTTTTAAATACCTCATTTTGATGGCTATCGGCAATATCAAACAAATACTGCGCCGTTTGTTTACCCTTTTCCGTCAGTGCGTATAAATTATCGTGATCAACCAATAATCCTTCAAATTTTAGAATTTCAGCTGATCTTTCAACTTCCTGCATTGGCATGGCAATATCTCGTGGTAAATCTTCTTTACTTGAAGCAGTACCGCTGGCTAAAACGAGCAAAAGACGTGATTCACTGGTACGAAACCCAGAAGCCATTTGCTTAGGGATATAGTCGGTTTGATAAGCTTTAAAAGCACGACTCATTAAGTAGCAGACATTATTATATAAGTGCCCATAATGTGTTTGGTCTACGCCGTTCTCTTCAGTTTGTTTAACTTGAAGGCTTGGATGCGGCATGACACAAGAATATGCACCTTGATGGTAAACCAACGGGCTTCGCCCTTGGTCATGGAAACGAACCACTTTGCCAACAATAATCCAGTGGTCACCACCTTCAATCACTTGATAACGTTCGCACTCAAACACCGCAGAACAATTTTCTAAAATGGGTGCACGTCCTGCACCGAGTTGAAAATTTGTGTCTGCAAATTTATCAATATTTCGTCTCGAAAACTTATTAGACAGCTCAATTTGAGTGCCTGATAAAATATTGACAGCAAAATGTGTGGCTTGTTCAAACACCGAAAAACTTGAAGACTTTTTATCAATACTCCACAAAATAAGCGGTGGATCGAGTGACACCGAGTTAAAACTATTTGCAGTGACTCCTACTTTTTCACCTTGTGCATTTTGTGCAGTAACAATGGTAACGCCTGTTGCAAAATTTCCTAATGCTCGTCGGAACTGTAGTGGATCGACCGTAAACTCATCTATTTGTTGTAATACATTCATTATCTTTCTCCTAAACCTTCTCTTACATCCATATAAATCGCGAGAGCATTAGATATCTAAAACTAATCTCGATGTTTTAGAGCGTGAACAGCACACCAATATTTGCTCATTGCTGGCCTTTTCTTCGTCAGTAAAGTAAACATCTCGATGATCAGGTTCACCTTCAATTACATCGCACATACAGGTTCCGCATACGCCTTGTTCGCAAGACATCTCAATCTCGATGCCTTCTTTCGCCAAAGCCTGCAAAATGGTTTCGCCAGCTTCAACCATAATGATTTTTCCACTACGCTCAGCCACCACCTCAAATGAATCTCCAGAAGTATCAGTTTCAACTTGGAAATATTCTTTGTGGATTTGCTGTTCAGGAAAATCGTGAGTCGTGGCGAGGTTAATCACCCAATCCATGAAACCGACTGGACCACAGGTGTAAATATGGCTCTCAAGGTCAATATCTTTGATGGCAGATTCAAAAAATGCTCTATGGCTTGCGCCTTCGGATTTAAAATGGAAAGTTGTGTATTGTGCTAACTCACCATTTTTAATTTCATCAACAAAAGCACAGTTTTCTGGGCTAGCGCCGCAGTAGTGAAGCTCGAACGATGCACCTTCGTGTGCAAGTTGATAGGCCATCGTGATTAACGGCGTAATCCCGATTCCACCGCCAATCAATACACTGTGTTTGGCTTTTAAAAGTGGAAATAAATTTTTTGGCTCACTGACCTGAATTTGCATGCCATCTTTAATTTCATCAAAAGCCGAGACTGAGCCACCACGTGATTCAGGGTCACGTAAAATTCCAAGACGAAACTTACCTTCGTCATTTGGATTTTGGCAAAGTGAATATTGGCGCACCATGCCATTTGGTAAGTGCACGTCAATATGCGCACCCGCCTCAACTTTTGGCAAGGTTGTAGAAGTTGCAGATTCAAATTCCATGACTGCAATATTTCCACCTTCCACATGGCGATTTTTAACGACAACATCATAAAGTGTAGTCATGATTCAACTCCCTTTTCATGCGTAGCCTATTGGCTTAACGCATGAATAAACCACCGTTAATATCCCATGTTGCACCAGTCACAAACCCCGCATTTGGACTCGCAAGCAACCCACAAGTTTCAGCAATAAAGTGCATACTTCCTAAGGCTTTAACTGGAATATTTTGGATGAACTGTTCCATTTTTTCGTCTGGCACCACGCTATGAACGATTGGAGATTCCATTGGTCCCGGTGCAACTGCATTGACCGTTACCCCTTTTGCCGCAAACTCTTTGGCAAAAATTTTGGTTAACGTCACAATCGCACCTTTGGTTGCCGCGTAGTGTGCACCAGTTGCAGTACCACCGTTTTGTCCTGCTAACGAAGCCATATTAATGATGCGTCCATAGCCTTTTTTAGCCATAAATTGGCCAATAATTTGGCAAGCTTGAAAGGTGCCGCGCTGGTTGACTTGGGTCACCCAATCAAAGTCGGCTGCGGTAATTTCTAATACCGGCGTTGCTTTGGTGACAGTGGCATTGTTAATCAACACATCAAGTTTAGAAAATTTCTCTTCAATCCATTGCACCGCTGCATGAAAATCTGCCTCAACTGAAATATCCAGTTTTAAAGGAAACATATTTTGTGCATATTGACTTTGTGCCTTGGCATTTTCGGCTTTTTCAAGCGTACTCGCTGACAAAATCACTTGATGGCCTTGGCTCGCAAAATATTCAGCAATCACATTACCGAGTCCAGAAGCAGCACCTGTCACTAAAACAACCTGTTTCATGTTACCGCTCCTAAAGAATGTAGCTAATACCAGCTAAGGTATCGGTTGAGTTAACCAAGTTAATAATTTTACGGTTAATCTTAAAACCAGTATCAGCATCACGAGTTAGATGGTATGTAATATCGGCCGTGTAATGCTTGAGGTTTTCTTTACGGAATTCACGTAGGTTTTGAGCACAACGTAAAACGATTTCATCATCTTGGTCTTGAATCACTCGTACTCGCGAAATACTGCGTACCGTATTCGCCTTTGGTGCTGTAGAAATTGCCTCACCATTTTCAAGACGCTCTACCCGTAACTTACGCATATGATTATCGTCATAGGCATAATTTAAGTTGTTTTCGTAGTCTGTGAGATTCGGGTCAATCGGAATGATATAAATGCCCTTTTCATTCCATAAATTGAGCCATTCACGGTATTCACTGTGGTCTAACATATCTGCTTCAGCCCAGATGAAAGCAGTGACTTCATTTAATAATTGCAGATTCATATTCATTGCTCTCTCCTTAAGCTGTCATCATCTTTTTCCACTGCTGATATGCTGCACGCATACCTGTTTCAGCACTGACATCACTTTTTAAGCCATCTTCAGTTTTAACTTCACCCGGTAAACCGCGGTTGAGCATGATCCATAAGTCATTACCGGCATTGGCACCATGTTGTACGCGTTCCCAAGCCTCGGAGTCATCTGGCGTACCAAAACCAAATGGGCCTTGGAAATGTTCATGCAAACGTAAGCGATATTGATTGGCAATTTGTGGACCGCCGTCCATCGTAATCACCGAGTGATGAATTTCTGTTTCAGCAACTGAAATTGGCTGTAACACACGGAAGAACGCCATTGAGCATGCAATATTCGGAAATAAATTTAAGTTAAAGCCAGAACCACCAACTGCTCGAACAATACGGCGTACTTCTAACTCTTCATGCCCTTCGTCACGCAAAGCTTGAGCCAAGTCTTCGAAACGCTCTTGAATTGGTCGCTCCATTAAGTCTTCTTCTAAATCGACCAGTTCAGGAATCATCACCATGACACTGTGACCGTTTCCTAAGTCTTCAACAAAGCCCGGCTGGTTTTCGAAGTTAAAGAGTTCTTCGGTTTTTTCGTCGACAGAACTTAAGAATGACTTGTGTACCAACGGGAAGTGATATGCATCGGTGGTATTTTCAAGCTGGATTTTCCAGTTACCTGGGAAACGGAAACGGTGTTCACCCAACACTTTAATTGGATAACCCGCACCTTGTTTCATAAACAGATCAATCCATTTTTTTGCTGGCCCAAGGAACTCTTCAAGCGGTTGAATGTCTTCTTTAAATGAAGCGAAGATCATGCCGTTATATTCTTCTACCCGTAGACTCACCAGTGGTAATTCTGATTTATCTAAACAATCGCCGTAGCTTTCCGGAGATGGAACACCACGTAAACTACCGTCAAGTGCATAACTCCAACCGTGGTACGGGCATACAAAACTATTGGTTTTTCCTTTTTTATGTTCACATACGGTTGCTGCACGGTGACGACAACGGTTTAAAAGTACATGGACTTTCTTTTTACGGTCACGTACCACAACCACAGGCTGTTTACCAATGTTAATGGTTTTATAACTCCCACCTTCTGGAATTTCACTCGCATGTGCAACCCACACCCAAGTGCTATAAAAGATTTTTTCCATTTCTTCATCAAAAATGCGTTCATCTTTATAAAGAGAAGTATGGGCACGGTCACTTTGAACCAAAGTATCGTAATCAGTGCCAATGTTATGCGTTGGGATAATACTGTTCATATCAATAGTCCTTTTAAATATGTCCTGGGTCATTCCTGGGAAGGCACTGGCAATTCGGCTTCACTGTGCCAATGCGATACGGGACGACTGAAAATATTCTGTGTTTGGAAATGTTTAATTTTCCATGTTCCATCTGCTTGCTTTTGAAACTTCACGGTGAGCTTTGCGGTATTCAGATGACTACGGCCATCTTTAAACGTTGAAGTTTGCAACATCAGCCATGAAGCATTTGCATCATTTTGATTTACATAAATTTGTTCTGAATTTACAAAGTGTGCATTCATAACAAAGTGAGATTCTTTTTGGGTATAGCTTTTAAACATGTCGTAAATCGACTGCCAAGAATCATAACGGCCAAAGGATTTGGCATATTTCTCGCCAATACCCTCCCAAATACAGTCTTGATCAAAAAGATTCATTAGCTCATCAAGGTCTGTATTTGCATTGAGCTCGTCGCAAATCTCCATATAACGATTCAGACAATTACGAATGGCGTTGTGCGCTTCTAAGTGTTCTAGTCGTTCTATGATTTCTGCAATATTCACTTTGTCAGTCATTGCGGTCGCCTTAACGTTGGATAATTAATTCGCGTCCAACACGAGCTTCAACTTTGCAATATTTCCAAAGTTTGTATGGCCCTTCGCCCACTACCGTCGTTCTAAACAAATTACAAGCGGCGTGTACGGTTTCAATATCCGGAACATCTGCAAGCAAGTACGTTGTCCAAGGCCAGCCAGCACTTGGGCCAACCATACTTTGGTCATCATCAAGATTTCCAAAAACATGTACGCCCGGTAAATCATGAATGCCATTCCACATTTCACCAAATGCTGCCCAAACTGCTTTTGCTTCAGCAGGTTCCGCGTCAAAAAAGTTTTGGTTAATACCCATGCAGAACAAAACGCGTAATGATTTTTTAGCTTCCATCTCAATATCCTTTTAAAAATTAAAACTTATAAATAACCTGGGGTTGGTTTTAACCCGAAACTGATTGAGCCTGCATTTTGTAAAGTTGCATCACCCATAAAGGCATGCTGAGTCACCACGTTGGTGTCATTCACAAAACGACTAAATGGATTGTTGGTATAGATCGCTGTCATGCCCGCAAGCATTTGCATTTTTCGGGTGACTTTGGCGCAAACTCGAGCTGCATGGGTACATGCCAGACGCATATCGCTAATTTGTTCAGCAGTTGCTTCTCGTCCAGCAATAATTTCATTCCAGACAATATCCATGGTTTGATAAAACCAAGATTTTGCAGCCTGAAATTCTGCATCTGCCTGAGCAAACTCATATTGAGTCACTGGACGGTTTGCAATTTCTGACCCTCCAGTAATGGATGCTTTACCCGGTGCCAATTTTTCAAATTCTTCTAATGCGGCAGCGGCAACTCCAATACCCACTACGGTTAATACTTGAGTCGCTAAAGACAGGGAAGGATATTTAAAAAATGGCTCACTTAGTTTTGAAGGTTCACCACGTACAAAGGTCCATTTCTTTTCGACCAATACATCTTCGACCACCAAATCATGGCTTCCCGTACCTTTTAGGCCAACGGTGTCCCAAGTCATTTCGATTTTGGCTTTTTTGGCAGGCATCACTGCCATGCGTGGTAAGCCTTGCATTTCATTGTTTTTAAGCGGTGAAATCCCCACGCCAACAATGTCAGCTCCCATACAGCCACTTGAGAATTTCCAACGTCCACGAACTACGACACCTTCATCGGTAATTTCGGCAGGTTGTGGTGGGAAAATACCTCCAGCAAACACCACATCTGGCCCGTTTTGGTATAACTCTTTAAGCGTTTCTTCAGGCAAACTTCCCAAATACGCAGGGCTCATACCGAAACTTGCGACCCAACCGACTGAACCATCAGCTTTAGATAAAGTTTCGATTAACTCGCAAAACTGCCGTGGAGACCACTCTTCACCACCAAAACGTTTAGGCACCAAGGCACGGTAAACACCAATTTGTTTAAGTTTTTCGATAATGTCTTGACTCACATACGCTTGATTATCAAATTCACCTGTACAGGCACGCTCACGAATTTCTTGACACAAAGCGTCTAAGTCAACTGCTTTGTCTTGAGAAGCAAACTCCATTTTAGACAACTTATTCATCATCTAACTCCTTGTAATTTATTGCATTGCATCAATACAAAATTTAGCTATAGCGCATAATTGCTCATCTTTTTGATGCTTCGATACGATCTGTAAGCCCACAGGTAAACCTTCACTGGTTTCAAGTGGCACTGAAATGACAGGATGTCCTGATAAATTAAATGGTCGAACTAAAGCTGTAAGATTCAAAAAAGCGACCGTGTTTTCAGCTTCAGAAACTTTTGGTGGAATTTGCGGAAGTATCGGTAAAACCAATACATCATATTTGTCTAATAGTGCATCGAGTTCTTGGGTGAGCTGCGCTTTCACAGCTTCCGCTTGTTTTACTTGCTCTAAAGTGGTGTGTGCTGCTTTTAATAAACGGCCATTTACATCAGAACCAATTAAGCCAGTTTGGGTTAATTCACCAAAAGCTTGCCAATTTTCATAATTAATAATCTGCATGCCTGCATCATAAGCTGCTTCAAAATGTTCAACTTTTTCTAAAACGGTCTCTAAATTTGCTTTTTGAAGTGCTTGATGAATACAGTTCCAAACAACCTGATCTGCGCTTACATCGAGAACAGCAATTTTTGGTGTACGAGTAAATTCCGTAGGTTTGAAAGTTGGATCAATAATTTGCATGGCCTTTTCAATCATCTCGACTGAATTTGCAAAAGGACCAACGCAATCTAAAGAACTCGACGGCGGATATACGCCTTTTCTGCTCACACGGCCAAAAGTTGGTTTTAAACCAAAAACTCCGCAGCACGCAGCGGGCATACGGATAGAGCCGCCCGTGTCGGTACCTAAAGTAAAATCTGCTTGTTTTGCTGCAACTGCCGCAGCCGAACCACTCGAAGATCCGCCTGGAATAAGTTCAGGATATTTAGGGTTGATGGGTGTACCAAAAGCATGGTTAATGCCTGTAATGCCAAAAGCCAATTCGTGCAAATTTGTTTTTGCAATAATTTCACAGTCAGCTTTTAAAATGTTTTTAACCACCTCAGCATCATCTTGAGCAGGTTCAACATTTAGTAAAGCTCGACTACCAGCAATGGTTTTTAGACCTTGAATATCAATTGTGTCCTTGACCATCACCTTGAGCTTACCACTTCCTTTGTGCACGCTTTGGCTAATAATATTCATTCACTTTTCCATGTATTTTTATTCATTAATTAAAATATCGGAAAATTTAATGGAATTGTCAAGTATTTTTTATAATTTGTTCCCAAGGAAATATCCAAAATTTTGTTTATAATAGGATTACCCTTTTTTCACTAAGTTATTGCTTAGCTATGCTTGATCATTTAGAACAATTTCTTCCTAATAAAGAACCGTCGAGTATTCAAAACTTCCCTTTTTTTTGGGTTTCCCAAGTTAACGGAAAATATTCACAACTCATTGAAAAATCAATAAAAAAACTAGGTATTGATAATACACGCCGTAAAATCATTTTAAGTACTAATGCTTTGGGTGAAGCCAGTATTACCGATATCGCTAATCTTTCTACCTTAAAGTTAACTACGGCAACAAAAGCTGTATATCGCTTAGTAGAAGATGGAATTGTCGAGGTCTACTCGTCTACCACCGATGAACGAATTTCGATGGTGAAATTAACTCCCAAAGGTGTCGAGCTGGTTGAACAGATTAATCAAATTAGTGTGGTTACCTTGGCAGGCATCCTAAATGCTTTTTCAGAAGATGAGCTTCACAATTTAAATCACCAGTTAAAAAAATTATTTGATCTCATGCCATCAAGTTGATTATTTGACTTGATATCGGGTTAGATACGCTCAAGAGCAGCCTGAAAATAGTTCTTCTTTTCTCGCTGCTCTTTATCAAAATAAGTTTTAATATTAAAAAATAAATAAAAATCAGTTTCTTAATTCAATAAATTATTACTATCTGTTTACTTAACATACTTTTTAGGTATTCTAACATACTCAATAAGTAATGGAATTTTACATATAAAAAGAAAATAATAATTCCATAATCTTTAAAAACCCATTAACTCCTAATTGGGTTTAGACACACTCTTCCGGTCTGTACGAGACCAAACTACTCATTTCTAGCCGATTTATTATTCTTATCTAAAGGGGGAAATATCGAAAACTTCAGAGGAATAATAAAGTTAGATATCAATTTCTTTAAGCGTTTTATACATAAGGATTAAGTGTATGAACCAAAGTAATATCGCTGTTGAAAGGACACAGAAGAAAAGCAATGCATATGCATGGTATGTGGTCATACTTTGTATGTTGGCATATATATTTTCATTTATTGACCGCCAAATTCTGGCGCTGATGATTGAACCCATTAAAGCAGATCTCCAACTTTCAGATACACAATTTAGCTTATTACATGGCCTCGCCTTCTCACTGTTTTATGCGGTTATGGGTTTACCCTTAGCCTATATTGCCGATCGTTTTTCACGACCAAAATTAATTTCAATCGGGATTATTGTTTGGAGTCTGGCAACAGCAACTTGCGGTTTAAGTAAAAACTTTATTCAACTGTTCTTAAGCCGTATGGCGGTAGGTGTCGGTGAGGCGGCTTTATCTCCAGCTGCTTATTCAATGTTTAGCGACATGTTTAGTAAGGACAAACTGGGGCGTGCTGTCGGGATCTATTCAATTGGTGCTTTTTTAGGTGGAGGTATTGCCTTCTTAGTTGGCGGTTATGTGATTAACCTGCTTAAAGGTGTGACACTCATTGAGGTTCCATTATTAGGGGCCCTTAAAGCATGGCAAATTGCCTTTTTAGTAGTGGGTTTACCCGGCATCATTATTGGTTTGCTGTTTATTTTGACCGTTAAAGACCCTGCACGTAAAGGCCAACAGCTCAACCAAAATGGACAAGTTGACCAAGTTAAATTCACACAATGTCTTCAGTTTATTAAAAAACATTCGAAAACATTTGCTTGTCATTATTTAGGTTTTACCTTTTATGCAATGGCACTCTATAGCCTAACTAGCTGGACACCTGCATTTTATATTCGTAAGTTTCAACTCGCGCCGACTGAAACAGGCTATATGCTCGGTACGATTCTGTTAGTCGCAAATACATTAGGCGTATTTTGTGCAGGCTGGCTAAATGACTGGTTTATTAAAAAAGGTCGCCAAGATGCGCCGATGTTCACGGGTGTGATTGGTATTGTTGGCCTGATTATTCCAATTGCATTTTTTACCCAAACAGATCAGCTTTGGCTTTCAGTTAGCTTACTGATTCCTGCAATGTTCTTTGCATCTTTCCCTCTAGTGATTTCAGCAACTGCTTTGCAAATGTTAGCCCCAAACCAGTTTAGAGCACGCCTTTCTGCCCTCTTCCTTTTGGTGAGTAACTTAATTGGACTCGGTATTGGCACAACACTGGTAGCCATTATTACAGATAAAGTTTTTGGTAGCCCATTAATGGTGGGTTCTTCTTTATCTATTGTGGGTGGTTTGTCTTGTGTACTGGCTTTAATTCTACTTTTTAAAGGCTGCAAATTCTTTAGTGAAAGCATGAAGCTTGAAAAATTAAATTAATAGGTCTCACCGATTGCAAAAATGTACTCTCTAACTAAACGCTTAGAGAGTACCGAAATATTCAAAATTACGTAGTGCCGAGGACTGGCTTACACTTGGGAAATGGATTATGGAATTATTTCACCGCTTTCAACCACACACTTTAGCTGTTGCCACTTTATTACTGATGTGCAGCAACTCATGGGCTGCAAATCCAAATCAGCAAACTGAAGATGAATGGAAATTCACTTTAAAAAATGCCTATATCAATCGTGATTTTGATAATGATGCACTTAAAGATACTGGCAGTTGGTCTCAGGCAGCATCTTTATTTTATAAATCGAAAATGCATGACACTCCATTAGTCATAGCAAACAAACCAATTACGATTGGGGCTGATGCTTCCGTTCAATACGCCGTGCGCTTAAGTTCAGACAAACATGTTGCGGATACAGTTTTGCCTTTTAATAAAGAAACGCAATCTCAAGCTTCAGATTATTTAAAATATGGTGCAACTTTAAAACTGGGTTATGACAAAACTCTTTTGAGTGTCGGTGAACTCTGGCTAGATTTACCTGTAACGGCAGTAGATGCCAGCCGTCAGTTACTCACTTCGTATTGGGGAACCAACTTAAAGTCACAACTTTCAGATCAACTCTATGCTGAAATTGGCCGAGTGGAAAAAGTGTCTCCACGAAATGAAGAAGACTTTAAAAAGTTTTCCTTTACGGCAAATGGGGTTACTAAAGAATCTGATGGTTTGAACTACATTGACCTGCGCTATCAATTTACGCCGTCTTTAAAGGGCGAATACTACTTTGGTAATTTAGAAGATCTGTATAACAAACACTATGTAGGACTTGAACATACGTGGAAACAGCCAACTTTTGCTCTCACCTCTAAGTTTAAGTACTTTAATGCGAAAGATGATGGCAATACCTTTGATATTGATGCAGAGAACATCGGATTACTTGAAACCGTTAAAGTAAAAAACCATACCTTTGGTTTGGGTTACCAACAGATTATTGGTGAATCAGCTTACCCGCTACCAGATGGCTTCTTACCAGAGACTTATTTCATTAACTGGAATGCCACAGGTTTCTTTAAAGAAGATGAAAAGTCTTACCATGTCATGTATGGCTACGACTTTAAAGATTATGTGCCCGGTTTAAATGCGATGGTGAAATATGTTTACGGACATGACTTTAAAGCAGCCAATGGTGAGAAAAACCACGAAACTGAGTCGAATGTGATTTTAAACTATGCGTTTCAGCAACCCTTCTTGAAAGGCGTGGCTCTGCAATACATTCGGATTGACTACAACGTTAAACATGGTAATGACTTTGGCGAAGACCGCTTATTCGTCAATTACACCAAAAAATTCTAAATAAAAATTACCCCCTAAACTTTAGGGGGTAATTTTTTATCCTAATTTATTAACCAACTTTAACGGCAAAACTTTCATGGCAATACTCATTGGTAGCCATGGCCATTGTGGTACATACGCTTTTACAGGCTGTTTTTCAATCGCTTTGACTAAAGCTTTACACCCTGTTTTGGCATCGACTTCAAAAGGTAAATGTTTTGCACCTTCGTTCAATTCAGTACGAATGTAACCCGGAAAAATGGTTGAGACTTTAATTGAGGTATCCAGTAACTCAGCGCGAATACCTTCGGCCAAGTGAGCAACCGCCGCTTTGCTTGCCGCATAAGTCGATAAATGTTTTGGTAACCCTCGCATCGCACTCATGGATGATATCACCACCAAATGACCTGAGTTTTGCGCTCTAAAAATTTCAATTGCTGCCTCACACTGTGCTAAAGCAGAAATGAAGTTTGTTTCAGCAGTGGCTCTATTAATTTCAAAATTACCTTTACCAATACGGCGGCCATTTCCGACTCCGGCATTTACAATAATTCGATCTAAATAGCCAAATTCTTGTTTAAAGGCGCGAAATACTTCAAAAACTTGATCATAATTGGTAACGTCCAGACTTTTCGCAATTACCTTAATACCGTACTCATTTTCTAGTTCGGTTTTTAAGGACTCTAGTCGGTCTAAACGGCGTGCACAAATCGCCAAGTTATAACCTTTGGCTGCAAATTCATGCGCCATACCTGCGCCTAAACCAGAACTTGCACCTGTAATTAAAATTGTCTTCGCCATGCTTTTATCCTTATTTTTAAATCCATGTCAGTAAATCTGGACGCTCAGCTTTTATAAAATGATGTTCATTTAAACTTAAAACCTGAGCTTCGTTGCCAACTAAACGTAAAGTCGTGAGGCTTGTATTGGTAATTGCCCAATTCAAAGCAAAAGTTCGACTAGGGCTCAGTTCAAGCAGCTTGCCAATTGCTACGGAAATCACCCCACCCGAGGTAAAAACGATTGCATAACGAGGTTTGGTTTTTGCTAACTCATCACAAAGTTGCTGTAGCGCCGTTTCAACTCTGCTTTTAAAATGCGGCCAAGACTCATCATATTCATGATGAAAATCGCCGTCGGTCCATCGTTCAATCGCACCTTCAAATATTTTGGCAAGATACGCGCGAGGGTTATGCTCTTTTGCGACATCGGCTTTTAACAGTTCAGGCTGTTCAAAACGTGGCTCATAACGGGCAAAAACCTGTTGATGGTTAAACTCATTCCATAAATTATTATGATGAATTACCGCATCTGGAAAACATTCTTTTAGTGCGAGCTTTGCAGTCTGCTCATGACGCTGCATAGTTCCAGCAACCACATAAGGTTGTTCTTTCAATATTTGCTTAAAATAATGGCCTAATAAAGTCGCCTGAGCCTCACCATTTTCAGAAAGCTCATCATAGTTACTTTTACCAAATGATGCCTGTCCATGTCTTACCAGATAAATTGTGGTCATCTTCTTAAAATACCCTGTATTTTCTGTAGAGATTGCTGAGCAAATTCCGATTCTTGCAATTTTTGCTGTGCGATAAGTTTTAAAGCTCGGATATGTAGCGCATGAATCACGATCCAGAAATCTTTAAATGCAGGATTTCGGGTTTGTTTATGGTAATAACGGTAATAGATTTGCTGGGCAATCACTGCTAAACGGAATACACCGAAGACCTCATAAAAAGCCCAGTTTTGAGGTTCCAATCCTGTTTTTTGCAAATAATAGTCAACGACTTCTTTACGAGAAAACATTCCCTTTAAATGAGTAGGCTGACGGCGTGTTGATCTAAAAATCATGTTATCCGTAGGTTCAACCCAATAGGCCAAAGCACTGCCCAAATCCATTAATGGATCACCTAAGGTCGCCATTTCCCAATCCAATACACCAATCACTTCTGTTGGATGCTCTGGATCTAAAATCACATTATCAAATCGCCAATCATTGTGAATAATACAAGTCGTAGAGTCTTGAGGGATATTATCGTTTAGCCATTTTCGAACATACTTAAAAGAAGGAACATTGATTGTACGGACTTTTTCATAACGTTTGTCCCAACCTTCAACTTGTCTACGGCAATATCCCGCACCTTTGCCTAGTTCAGCTAAAGGTGTGTTCTCATAAGGAACTTGATGTAGCTCAATCAGCTTATCAATAACATTTACGCAAAGCTCATGAACATTTTCTTCATTAAAGCCAAGCTCAGGCGGTAATTTTGCACGAGGAATAATACCTTCAATGCGTTCCATGACATAAAAATCACAACCAATGACCGATTCATCCTGACAAAGTGCCACCATTTTAGGAAGCACGGGATAATAAGGCGCAAGATTTTTTTGCACCATATATTCACGGGCCATATCGTGGGCCGATTTCGCTTTTGTTCCTTTTGGAGGACGACGTAAAATTAAATCGGTATTTTCATACTTTAAACGATAAGTCCAATTCGACGCCCCGCCCGTATATTGAGTAACGACTGCTGGGCCAACCAACTCAACACCTTGGCTTTTTAACCAGTTTTCCACTGCCCCAATATCAAGCTCTTCACCTTCACGTACTTCACCGCCTATATCAATTACCGACATCTTAACTTCCTTTAAACTTATACTTTCTTATGACGACCGAAATAACCACGTTTGGCCAACTCTAATTTGGCAATCATGCCTTTATGTACTTCATCCGGACCATCAGCTAAACGTAAACTGCGTGCTTGAGCAAAGAAACCAGTTAATGGTGTATCTCTTGAAACGCCCGCACCGCCATGTAGCTGAATTGCCATGTCGACTACTTTTTCTAAAACACTCGGAGCCACTACTTTAATTGCAGATATTTCTGTTAAAGCAGCCATATTTCCTAAAGTATCCATTTTATAAGCAGCATACAAGGTTAAAAGTCTGGCTTGATCTATGGCTACTCGCGCATCGGCTACACGTTCGAGGTTCCCACCAAGTTTTAAAATTTCTTTGCCAAACGCCGTTCTAGACATGCCTCTATCAATCATAAGTTCTAGTGCTTTTTCAGCAGCTCCAATACAGCGCATGCAATGGTGAATACGTCCTGGACCTAAACGACCTTGCGCAATTTCAAAACCTTGTCCCGCTCCACCAATAAAGTTTTCAAGAGGCACTCGAACATTATTAAAGTGAACCTCACCGTGTCCATGTGGCGCATCGTAGTCACCAAACACAGGTAACATACGTTGAATTTCGACACCCGCCGTATCAATCGGTACTAAAACCATAGAGTGTTGATGGTGGCGGTCTTTAGTTTCATCTGGAGTATGGGCCATAAAAATAATGACTTTAGCATTTGGATCACCTAAACCAGACGACCACCATTTTTTGCCATTTAAAACAATTTCATTACCGTCAATGAGTGCAGTTGCTTGCATGTTGGTTGCATCGCTTGACGCAACATCAGGTTCAGTCATGCAAAAAACAGAGCGAATTTTTCCATCCAATAAAGGCTCTAACCATTGCTGTTTCTGCTGCTCACTGCCATAGCGCCATAACACTTCCATATTTCCCGTATCTGGTGCATTACAGTTAAAAACGGTTGGTGCTAATAAACTGCGACCAGTTAATTCAGCAATATGCGCATATTCTTGAACTGATAACCCTGCACCGAGTTTTTCATCGGGTAAAAACATATTCCAAAGGCCTGCCTGTTTAGCTTTAGATTTTAGAGTTTCTAAAAGCTCAGGCCATTGCCATTTTTTCCAGTTTCCATCTGGATTTAACTCATGAACTTCTTCCCAAAATTTTGCTTCGACAGGTTCTATTTCTTCTTGAATAAATGTTTTAGTTCGCTCAGCAAAATCCTGAGCTTTTTTTGAGAGTTCAAACATTCTTTTTCCTTTACATCATTATCTGGTCTTTACATCAACATAACTTGAAACTTAATATGAATGAAATGATTTTATTAAATAATGCATCATGAATAATATTCATAACCTACATGGTCTAGACTTAAGTTTTTTTCACCGAATTGATATCAATTTATATCCGCTTTTTATCGCAATTTATGAGCAAAAAAGTATTTCAAATGCGGCAAGTAGTCTCAATATTACGCAGTCAGCAGCAAGTCATGCTTTGCAGCGTTTACGGCAGCAACTTGAAGATGATGTATTTATACGTGTAGGCAATAAAATGTCTGCAACGCCTTTTGCAGAACAGATTTATCCAACTGTTAAGCAAGCACTTTTAACCATTCAAAACATTAGCCAACAGAAACATGTATTCGACCCAACAAGTTTAAGAAGCTTAAAAATCGCCGTTCATGATGAGATTGAACCGATTATTCTTCCAAGATTGGCTCAACATTTTCAAAATCTTAATTTAGATTTGCAGTTTGTCAGTATGAAGCTCGATCGAAAACATATTATGGCGGACTTGGCGACACAGCAGCTCGATTTCGTGATTGATCTAGAACAATACTTATCTCCAAAAATTACCTTTGATCATTTGGTCACAGATGAGTTCGTTATTTGCAGCCAACTTAAAGAAGTCGATTTAGCTAGTTATATTAATGGACGACACATTGGTGTTTCATCACGCCGTACGGGTGCTTTACTTGAAGATATTTATTTAAACCAACACCAAAAAATTTCAAGAAATGTATTTATGCGCTGTCAAAACTACTCAACGGCGTTACAAGTTTTGGGAGCCCAAGTCGATGCAATACTTACCATGCCCCGTATGATTTTGCAGCATTTATCTTATAGCCCTGAGATTCGGTTACATTCTCTACCTTTTGAGATGACCAATATTAAAATGGGTATGTTTTGGCACGAAGATTTAAGGGATAATTTAAGGCATCAATTTTTGCGACATGAAATTATTAAACTTTTTCAGTAAAGCAAATTGATCTACTAAGCTTCTATCGTACAAGGACCAGTAATGAGTAAAGATGAACGGATAATCCAGAATCAGGACAACAAAAAAACGATTCGTCATGAAGATTACATTGCTGGTATTGGTAAAGGCATGGCGATTTTAGATAGCTTTAGTAGTAATCAACATCGTTTAAACATTTCTATGGCTGCCGAAAAAACCGGACTCACCCGAGCGGCAGCAAGACGTCATTTATTAACTTTAGAATATTTAGGTTATCTTGAGTCAGATGGCCACTATTACTATTTAACCCCAAAAGTACTCAAATTTTCAGGAGCTTATTTAGGTGCAGCTCAACTTCCGAAAGTGTCTCAGCCTTTATTAAATCTTCTAACTAACCAAACCTCACTCATTTATTCAGTGATGGTACTTGATGGTTATGAAGCCATTACCATTGCCCGTAGTGCTGCCCACCAACAAACTGACCGTGTAAATCCATATGGCTTACACTTAGGTAATCGTCTGCCTGCTCATGCAACCTCGGCGGGTAAAATTTTACTGGCACATTTAAGCCATGAAGAACAATTAGATTGGCTTCAAAAATATCCTCTTCAGCGTCTAACCAAATATACACATGTCGAAAATGATAAATTTTTAGAGTTACTACAAGAGATTCGAGAACAAGATTGGTGTTACTCACGTGAAGAACACGAATTAGGTGTTCATGCGCTCGCCGTACCCATTTATGGACAAGACTTTAAAGTTGTTGCAGCTTTAAATATTGTCTCTCCGACTATGAAAACAACTGAAGAATATTTAGTTCAACATATTCTGCCTTTATTGCAAGAGACTTCGCGGGACTTAAGACAAGTTCTTTAAATCTTACTTAGGCTATTTTATAGAGTAAATTTTATTATTTGCTTAGGCTATTTAGAGTATGAAAAAGATCCCCAGTAAATGCTTAGGCTATTTCTAGAAGTAGTTGAAAGGAATTTTCAAATAACGGATGCCATTCGATTCTGGTTCTGGAAAATTCCCACCATTCATATTAATTTGAATTGAAGGCAAAATTAATTTTGGCATTGCCAAAGTAGCATCTCTTTCTTGACGCATTTTTATGAATGAGTCCTTGGAAACGCGCCGATTTAAATGAATATTGCTTTGCTTTTGGGTTTTTATATCTGTTTGACAGACATATTCATCACGACCTTCGGGCTTATAGTCATGGCATAAAAACATGCGCATGTTGTCAGGAAGTGTATAAAGCTTTTGTACCGAATCATAAAGTGCAGCAGCACTTCCCTTTGGAAAGTCGCATCTGGCCGAACCATAATCGGGCATAAATAAAGTATCACCTACAAAAACAGCATCGGCAATCACATAGCTCAAGCAAGCGGGTGTATGCCCTGGTGTAGGAATGTTATAGGCTTCTATATCCCCTATTTTGAAATGTTCATGATCTTCAAATAAATAATCAAAAGGCTGATTTTCATTGAATTTCTTAAAATCAAAATTATAAATAGCCGAAAATGTTTCTTGTACTACCGAGATTTTTTGACTAATCGCAATTGTACCGCCCAATTTAGATTTTAAATATTGAGCCGCAGTCATATGGTCCGCATGTACATGGGTTTCTAAAATCCATTGTACTTTGAAGTTTTGCGCCAAGACATAATCGACGATCAGATCAGCATTAGTTGTTTTTGTAGTGGCCGAAGCAGCATCATAGTCAAGCACACTATCAATAATTGCGCATTGACGAGTCGCTAAATCCGCAACAACATAGCTAAAAGTATTGGTATTTTCATCAAAAAAATCTTTTACTAGAGGTTGTTGCATAGCTTTAATTTCCTTTATTTAAAATTCGGTAAATAAACATTCCTACTAACATCGCGACAATAAAATAAAGTGCTTCAAAATGCCCTAATCCAATAAGAGTTAAAGCGGGCGCTGGACATATACCTGCTATTCCCCAGCCTATACCGAAAATAAAAGCGCCTACAATTAACCTTTGGTCAATCTGTGTATTTGTTGGTAATTGAATTTGCTCATTAAAAATCGTTTTTGGTTTTTTAATAGCTCTTTGAAACGGAATAAATGCCACAGCAATAGCACCTAGCATCACAAACATTAAGCTAATATCCCATTGTCCAAAAATATCTAAAAACCCTAAAACCTTTGCAGGGTTAGACATACCAGAAATCATTAACCCCAATGAAAACAAACCACCAAATATAAAAGCAAAGATATTTTTCATAAGCTTACCCCAACACATGGCGAATAACATAAACAGTCAGCATGCCAGCAAACATAAAAACTGCGGTCGCTATTATTGAGCGTTTTGATAACCTGCTCATACCGCAAATACCATGCCCACTTGTACATCCAGAGCCTAGCCGTGTTCCAAAACCAACGAGTAAACCTGCTAAAATAAGTGCAAATGTATTGGCTTTAATTTCAATTTCCGGCTGATAAAAATAACCATATATGAAAGGTGTAATCACAAGTCCTGCAATAAACCAGAATGCTGAACTTTTAAAAGTATCTTTAGTAGGATTAATGATTTGAGCAAGCAATCCACTAATTCCGGCTATACGACCATTTATATATAAATATCCAACTGTTGCGATGCCGAGTAATAAACCACCCAAAAAGGCATAGACAATATTTGACATATAACCACTCTTAACAATATATGTTTTTATAATCTGTATTATACGCTGATTCTTTTAGAAATACTTAATATAAAACTTTTGAGTTTATAATTCTTCTTAACAAGAAAAAGCCCCAAGGTTTTGGGGCTTTTGTCATTAAATTAGATCTTTAATGCCTAATTGTTCAGGCAGTTTTTCCATGACTTTATTCAATCTAGTATTTGCTGGAGAGATACAACCTGTGTAATGGCTTAATTTTGTTTCAGTACCATTTGGTTGAATCCAAGTAATGTAATAGCTAGACATGTCGGTTGCTGTTTGCTGACAACCCGCAGTTTTAGATTGAGTTCCTGTTTGAGGACGGTAAGTTTTTAATTCATCTGCAAGTTTTTGATAATCTTTTACGCTACCTTGGATTTCTTTAACACCAAGTGTTTTTGTATATTGTTTACCTTCAAAACGAATTAACCCTGTAGGCGCCACTTCTACTGAGTAAATTGGGCATGCACCAAAACATGGACTAGAAGCATAGCGAATTGTTTCTTGTGTATTCGGAGCTTGCTGAACAGAAGCGCAACCCATTAAAGCCAAACCGGATAAAGTTGCAAGAACTAAAAATCTCATTACATCACCTATTATTATCAAGTGGCTTTAATCTAACAAATCATATCTGAATTGTCATTAAAGACTCATTTTTCATATTTTTATTTAATAATACTTAGGCTATTTTAATATTATAAAAAATAGCAATAGAAAGCACATAAAAAAAGGCCCATCTTTCGATGAGCCTTAAGCCAATTAAAGCTTAAATTCCTGAAATACAAATTATTACTGGGTAGTAATAACCTGCGGGAACCATTCTATCTTAATGCGATACATTATTTAAATATAATATAAGTATATATTTACGCTTGTTTTTCCAACAAAAAAAACCTGTTTTTCAAGGTTAAAAACCTAATAATGTTTATTTTTAATTAAAATTCACAACCTTAAGTTAAACAAAACTTAATAAAGTTTAAAGTTTTATTTATAGGTAAAACATTATAAAAAAATGCTTAATAGTTCGGCTATCTCTAGTGTTTAGGATGAATCATTTATAAGAATATTTTAAGTTTAGCAATAACTTCAAGCACTTTTTTACTACTTGGTAAAGCTATCTCTTTAAAATTATAGAATTTACATAAACACTTTAATAGAAAAAAGATATTAAAAAGAATAAGGGCAAAAGAAAATTTATCCTTTTGCCCTCTTTACTTACTTCTCTAAGCTATATGCGATTACATAATCACCATGGTCTGGAGACTGGCGTGCTCCACCTGCGGTAACAACCACATATTGTTTACCTGTTGTAGGAGAAACATAGCTAATTGGAGTTCCTTGGCTACCTACTGGCATACGTGACTTCCACAGCTCTTTACCTGTAGATGAATCAAAAGCACGCAAGTAATAATCTTGAGTTGCAGCAAAGAAAACTAAGCCACCTTGAGTTGCCATAGGGCCACCAATAGTCGGCATACCAATCGGTGCTTTTAAGCCCATCTTAATACCAAGTGGTCCAGTGTCTTCAACTGTACCTAGTGGCACTTGCCATGCAACCTGACGAGTTTTCATGTCAATTGCGGTCATAGTACCAAATGGTGGTTTTTGACAAGGAATACTTAAGGCAGACATAAAGCGGTTTTTATTCACTTTATATGGTGTACCTTTCATTGGTACAGCACCCATACCTGTATTTACTTTTTCACCACCACTCGCCTGAATCTTAATGTCTTCAGGGGTTTGTTTTATGAGTTGCACCCATAAACCAAGACGCATATCGTTCACGAACATATAACGATGAGTAGGATCAAAAGCAATGCTGCCCCAGTTCATGCCACCTAAAGAGCCTGGGAAACTTAATGAAACATCAGTCCCCGGTGCAGTAAATAAACCCTCGTAACGCATTGACTTAAAGTTAATACGACACATAAGTTGATCAAACGGCGTTGCACCCCACATATCTGACTCGGTTAAAGTCTGATTACCAATTTGAGGCATTTCAACTGAACGTGGTTGAGTTAAACTATATTGCTCACCCGGAATATTTGCCGCTTTCACTGGTTGTTCAATCACTTTAGTTAACGGTTTGCCCGTTACACGATCAAGAACAAAGAATTGGCCTGATTTGGTTCCAATCACAACAGCCGGTTTAGTCGTACCATCTTTTAATGGGAAGTCGACTAGACTTGGTTGCATTGGTAAGTCAAAGTCCCATAAATCGTTATGAACAGTTTGATATACCCACTTCTCTTTACCTGTTGTTGCATCAAGTGCTAAAACAGAAGTGTTGTACTTATGATCTAACGGATTACGGTTACCACCCCAAATGTCGACAGATGAACTACCCATAGGTAAGAAAACCGTATTCATTTGCGGGTCATACGACATTGCGGCCCAAGAGTTTGCCGAACTACGTTTATAAGTTTCACCCGGTTTTAGAACATAGTTAGGATCAGGATTACGTGGGTCAAATGCCCAGCGGAGTTTACCTGTAATCACATCATAACCACGGATTACACCACCCGGCATATCCGCTGCTACGTTATCGGCAATACGACTACCCACCACAATGGTTGTACCCGCAATTGTTGGTGCAGAAGTCACTTCAAAACGTGGAGCTTTTGTTCCATCGCCTAAGCCTTCGAGTAAGTTAACCGTTCCATTCACACCAAAGTCGGCACAACGTTCACCAGTATCTGCATTGACTGCAATTAAACGAGCATCTGGAGTATTGGTATATACACGGCGTGGGCATGTTGTGTTGCTCGCAACAGTAGTTACCGGAGTTGCTCCAGCCAATGTTGGTTGTACAAGTGCTTTTGTTGAATCAAAGTATGCAACACCACGGCAACGCTCCCAAGCATCAGCTTTAGAGTTCACTTCAGCTTTCCAGAGCTGTTTACCAGAGTCAGCATCTATCGCAAAAATGTTGTTATGTGGTGTACATAAAAAGACTTTATTTCCAACTTGTAGCGGGGTCATTTGGTCTTCAGCACCATTACCGCTACCCGTTGTAAAATCACCTGTTCTAAAGCGCCATGCTTCTTTTAGCTTATGAACGTTATCTCGGTTAATTTGATCGAGAGCAACAAAACGACTACCGCCCGTATCGTTTCCATAATTTTCCCAATTTACCTGTTTTTTAGCTGGGTCAACTGGTACTAAAGGTAGCTTTTCACCCGAACTTGCCACCGTTGGATGCGGCTGGAACATTTGGTAAAGCGCAATCAACATACCGACAACAACTAGACCACCAGCAGCATACGCTGGAGCTGCCGAACCGTTTTGAAATTGGTAACGTCGAATTGAAGGTAAGGTAAATAACAATGCAGCAAAAAGACCAGCAGGAAACATTAAGCGCGAAAATAACGGCCAAAATTCCCATCCTGCATCAACAAATGACCAAATTACAGTACCAACAAAAACAGCCGCAAAAATCCATACACCCAGTGCTTTTTTACGGAAAATACTAATTGCTGAAACTGTTATAAATAGTCCTGAGATAAGGAAATACCAAGAACCACCGAGAGATACTAGCTTTCCACCACCTACGATGTAAAAAACACCAGTAGCCAATAAAACTAGACCTAATATAAAACACCATATTTTGAATAAGATATGAAACTTAGAATCTGACTCAGACATAGATCCTACTCCACATATACTGAACACAAATAGTTCAAGCATTTGGGCCAGTTAAACTATGTCTAACCAGCCATCAATATTGTTAAAAATTGACTTTTACACTCAGGCCCGCCACCAAAGCATCATCGACTTCTTTTACACCAGCAGGTTGATGAATATATTGGATATTTGGTCGCAGCATGACAGCTGGAGACCATTGATAGGTATAGTTCAACTCGACATTTAGCTCGTCGTCTTGAATTGGAATATAGTTAGATGCAATCGGATCATAGCTATAGTATCCGCGGCTTTCGTTTGTCGCGATCTGCTTATCTTTAGCACGGTCATTAACCACATAATTGGCAATACCAAAGCCAATCGAATCATTTGGACGACTGTCAAACGGCCCTTTATACCAGAGCGCAAGTTGTTGGGTACTTTGAACAAAAGTCGTTGCTTTATCATTTACAACGCCATTAAAACTTACATATAAACCGCGTTTCGGATCTTGGCCGGCATGGCTAAGTTGTTGTTGAGCATTGATCCAGAAACTTTGTTTTCCGTCATGAACTTTACCCACAGTTTTAATGTCATTGACTTCTGCGGTTGAGTACAGCGCACCTACTTTATATTCACCTGGTAAACCATTAAAGACTGCAAGTTTTGGTTTCCATGCGAGCTCAACTGGTATGGTTGCACCCTTCACGTTGTTCATATCCAGATTAAAACCATCACTATTTGATTCAGTTTTAATGTTGTCTGGATTGACCTCATAGACACCAATTCCAAAATTCCACTCAGGCGCAAATTGATATTTAACGTTTGCCGCCCAAACACCAACTGGTGAGTTATACCAAATTGAACCAATTGATTTTCCTAACTGCCCACCGCAAAGCAATAAGTTCTGAAACTCACATTGAGAACTATTGAAATCTTCTGACATGCCCATACGGCCAACTTTGACCTGTACGGTATTATCATCAAAACCTTTTTTTACCCATGCTTGTGATAAACGCCAGATTTTGCCACGGCCATAAATTTCTTGGGCATTGCCTAATTGGCTAGAACGTGGGTCTTTAATACGCTCTAGAGTAAGCGCATTACCATCACGTTTAGTCACGACTAGGCTCGCTGTTGTATCTTTCCAACCAGCGATTTTGTCTAAATCGAAAGTTGCACCTAAAGAAAGCTGTGCAGCATTTTCAAAAGTATTGCTGTCGTTGTAACCACCATCTAAATTTGTAGCAGCTTGGCTCATAATAGAAGCTGTAAATTTATAGCCGTGTTGCTCTAGCTGTGGGCGCTCGCCATTCCAGTCACCAAGCAACCATTGACGGTCTTGTGACCAAGGCTCATTAGCAAGAGTAAATTGGCTACCTAATACAGCAATTGTTAACGCACTCAGTTTCACTAAATTTGGCATTTCAAGTCCTTTTTATCTTTTAAACGCGCCTCTGTTTGAGGCGCTTTATTTGTTGTTATTTAACTTGCGTAAAGCCGAGTTCAGAAGTTGCTCCAAAGTGATCCGTTACATTTGCTGTAATTGAGGCAACTTTGACTGTTGGCTTCCAATTGGCTTTTGCGTTGCCTTGTGCATCTGTAGCAACTGTTATAGTTCCTAAATATTGCTCAGCTTCTTTTGAAGTCGCTTTTTGATTGCCAAAAAACTCAACTTGGTAACGTTGGTTTGGTAAACCATTCACCTCTATATTAACTGAACCTTTATTTGCTGTTAACTTAGGCGCTTTAATACCCTGATTAGGTTGAGAATTACAACCTTGTTCATTTGGCTGAGTACATGTTTTTTGTAGTTTAGATGGTTCAATCACCACACCACCACCACGAGAGCCAACAAACCCTTCATGCTCAAGTGCAGGCACTCCAAATACAATTGCCCCTAAACGCTGATCTGGTACACATGAACCACCAGCTTCGCAGCGTTTAATATCTTTACCATTGTCCCAAATTAAGTTTTTAGTCAGTGTAATTCTTGCATTTGCATCTTTTTCAGAGCGAATGGCTACACCAATACGGTTACCATGTACTTTATTGCTATCAAGAATGTTGCCATCGCCTGTCATGTTGAAACCAATCGAGTTATTGGTCATTTCGTTGTAGGCAATATAGTTACGCTTACCCCAGTTAATCTGTAAACCATCCGAGTAGTTTTCGAATTTATTACCGACTACGGCATTATCATTACCCCACAAAATTTCAATACCTTGTGATGGCTCTGGGTTCGCTTTCGTTGAAACAAAATGGTTATTTGCAATTAAGTTAAACGCAGCGCCACGGGTCAGTTCTAAACCATCACCATTGTCTTGGAAGATATTGTCTAAAACTTTGTTGTTATTGGTCGTGGTTGCTGTTGGGTTACCTTGCCCGTCATCACCAGTAAGCATCACGCCAGCACCGCCATAGTTATTACTAATCCGGTTATGTTGAATAAGGTTATTGCTTGAACGGTTAACCAAAACACCAATACAGAAACGATGAATGTCTAAACCTTTTAAAGTGACATTATTGACGTCACGTAGTACCAATCCCGGTAAAGTCATGGTACGGACATTTGTTCCGTATTGTTCAGGGTTTGCACCAGGGCAAGCTTTTGCCCCTTCGCCTTTAATGTAATTTGAACCATCAATTGCGATGTATTCACCCGTTTTATCCCACTGGGTACCAATAATTTTGACAGGAGCTTTAATTTCAGGAAGTGCGCTATTTAATTTAATCGCATAAGGTGCTTTGCCTACCGCCTGAATCAAAATCTCGCTCGCTTCACTTGAATTTGCATTGGCTTGTTCAATTGCCCAGCGTAAAGAACCTTTATTGCTATCGTCTTGATAACGGTCAACAACATAAGTTTGGGCCACAGTTATTCCTGAAACCATCAAACCTAATGCAAGAGTAGTTAAACGTAATGTATTCATTTCATCATATCCTTATGATTTATGGGTTTGTTGGTTGAACGGTTTTTAAAATCTGTTTGAGCTTAGTCACATCAATTTGTCCTGGTGCAGAAGCCTGCCCAATCATGCCAAAGCTATAACTTCCGCCCATGTTGGCAGTCGCAACACGAGAAATCGTACCAAGTTGTCCCATCGACATGGTTAATAATGGTTTAGTGGTTTGCTGACTTACTTTTAAAGTTGCGTTCATTAAAGTGAAAACGTCTTGTTTGGATTTTGGCATTACGGCAATTTTTAGAATATCTGCCCCCATTTGATCTTGTTTTAACAGGCGTTTTTCAATTTCATCTTGGTTAGGCGTTTTTTGGAAGTCATGATTAGACATCACAATCAGCACTTTCTTTTGATGTGCTTTTTGAACAATCTCTGAAACTACTTTTTGATCACGGAACATTTCAACATCTAACCAATCCATGAATGGATTTTTTAAATAAGCCTGATAGGTCTTACCATAGTCAGCATCGGTAATTTCAAGCTGACCACCTTCGTTTTTAGTACGAATTGTGGCAATTAATGGCTTATTACCTAGAATCTTTTTTAATTCATGCCCCAATGCAATCACTTGTTTTGTATCACTTGCAAAACTGAGTAAGTCGATACGGAATTCTGCTAAATCAGCATCTGCTGTATTTGCAATCACTTGAGCTTGCGCTAAAGCTTGTTCTTTGGTTTTTGCTGTAATTGGAACAATTGTTTTAACTGCTGTAGTCGCAGGTTGTGTTTGAGTAGCTAAAGCAACAGGTTCAGCATTTACCTGTGCTGTAAAAAATGGGAGTGCAAGCAAACTTAAGCTTAATAATGTCTTCATTTTCATCTCTGTCATACCATCCTTTAAAAAGGCTACACGCATCCATGGACAATCATGTGTAGCCTTAGGTGTTTCTTAAATATCAAAAAATACTGTTTCGTTATCGCCTTGAATACGAATATCAAAGCGGTAAACAATTTCACCATTTTCTTCAAAACGTTTTGCAATAAGCGTTTGGCGACGCGGTGCCCACTCAATGCTATTTAAAATTGGGTCATTGCCATTTGCCTCAGCTTCATCTTCAAAATAAACACGTGTATGAAGACCTAAGTTAATACCGCGAGCGAAAATGACTAATGCAATATGCGGTGCTTGAGTTGAACCTTTGCGACCGGCTGTAGCACCTGGCTTAATTGTATTAAAGCTCCAGATACCTGTTTCAAAGTCAGCACCAGTACGACCCCAACCCTGAAATGCAGGATCAGCTTTTTGCTCACGCGTATCTGCCTGACTTGGGTAAATACCATTTGCATCGGCTTGCCAAATTTCAATCAGCACGTCGCGCAGCGGTAAACCTAATCCGTCAAATACCTGACCTTCAAGACGAATACGCTCGCCTTTGGTTTGGTCTTGTACTAACTGGTTATTAAAGTTGTTTTCAAACACTTCAATATTTGCTTGTTGTGGCAACAAACCAATGTGAACGTAAGGACCACCTGTTTGAGATGGAGTTTCTTTTAATTCCTGAAAATTCCAGTTATTCATGCTCGTGCTCCCGATTAAGTCAAATCATTTTCGAAGTAAGTCGCTCGACGACCACGTAAAGTGATGTCAAAACGGTAACAACGGCTATCAGCTTCGATAAAGTTGTTTTTATCTTCTAGTGCAATCAATGCACGACGTTGATCTTCAGAAGGAATCGTTTTTAAGATCGGGCAAGTATCGATAAGCGTATCGCCTTCAAAATAAAACTGCGAAATCAGGCGCTGCGCCCAACCATCAGCAATTAATGAGAAATGAATATGTGCAGGACGCCATTCATTAATACGGTTACGCCATGGGTACGGACCCGGTTTAATGGTACGGAAAATATAAAAACCGTTTTCATCAGTTAAGGTACGACCACAACCACCAAAGTTAGGATCCATTGCACCAATAAACTTGTCGTTTGGGTGACGGTAACGACCAGAAGCATTGGCTTGCCATACTTCTAGAAGTGCATTTTTTACAGGACGACCAAACTGGTCACGGACATAACCATGAACGATGACACGCTCACCAATTGGTAAACCATCTTTGGCATAGTTCAAAATCAAATCGTTATCTTTTGGACCAAACAGATTCGAAGAAAAATGCGGTGCAGTAACTTCAGTTAAAGTCTCATTAATAGAGATCAATGCATTTTTTGGCGAACGCAATACACTTGTTTTATAACCTGGCGTATACGCTGGTGGATGATCATCTGTATTACGTTGGGCGTAAGCACCCCAGCTATGTTGTGACATCTTTATCTCCTTAATCCTGTTCTTTCGCTGCAATTGGGTTGACTTCTATCCCCAACTCTTTAAAGACTTCTTCAGCCATATGCATTGCAGCATTTGCAGCAGGTAAACCTGCATAGAGTGAACTGTGTAAGATCAGCTCTTTTAAATCTTCTTTAGTTACGCCATTGTTAAAGCAAGCACGTAAATGCATGCGTAGTTCATCTTCACGACCTAGCGCCAATAAAATTGCGATAGTGACTAAACTACGTGTATGACGTGGAAGGCCCGGACGAGACCACACCTCACCCCATGCGTAACGGCTAATAAAATTTTGAAAATCTTGGTTAAAGTCATTTAAGTTCTGCAAAGACCGACCAACATGCTTTTCACCCAAAACTTCAGTCCGCACCTCAATGCCTTGTTTATAGCGTTGTTCATCATTCATTGTGATAGACCTCTATTAAGTTGCATCGGTATGCGCAACAATTGATTTAACAAATACAGCAACAGCCGCAGCAGTCGCTGGAATTAGTAATAAACTGAGAATGGCAGTAAACGACCAATCATTGCCGAGTAACACAGCCCCAATCCAAGCACCAAATACCGCGCCGAAACGTCCAATACCTGTCATCCAAGACACACCTGTTGCACGGCATTGCGTTGGATAAAAACGAGCACTTAAAGCAGGCATTGAAGATTGCGCACCATTAATCGCGATACCTGCACAAAGAACCAATACAGCAAGTAATGTTGAGTTTCCTAAGCTTTGACCAACAGCAATAGCAAATAGACCTGCGGCAAAGTAGAAAATGGCAATGACTCGGTTCGGGTTAAATTTGTCCATCGCCCAACCAATGAACAATGCACTGACCACACCACCAAACTGGAACAATCCACCAATAAATGCAGCACGCTCCATTGAAGCACCCGTTTCACGCATGAGTGTTGGTAACCAGCTTGTGAGCAAGTAAACAACCACTAAGCCCATGAAATAGGTCAACCAAAGTAAAAGTGTTCCTTTCGCATATGGTTTAGAAAACATAATTCCAAAGACATTTTTCTTTTGAGCTGTTTCAGTTTTCTCTTCAGGTACATGAAATGCAGTCGCATTTTGAATCTGAGCTGGTGCAATATGATTTAAGATTTTGCGTACTTTTTCTCGGTTCTTACCTTTAACAATTAGAAAGCGGTAAGACTCAGGTAGAACAAAAATCACTAAAATCATTAAGATCAAAGGTGACCAGCCACCCAATAAAAATAGACTGTGCCAACCATAAGTCGGGATGAGCCAGCTACTAATAAAGCCGCCTGTTGCCATACCTAAGTTGTAGCCACAAAACATACATGTCACGAGTAATGAACGAATGCGTGTTGGGCAGTATTCCGAAAACAATGTAGTAGCGTTCGGCATAGCAGCACCGAGCCCAATACCTGTCAAAAAGCGTAAAACAACTAGACTATCTAAGTTAGTTGCATAAGCAGATGCCAAGGTAAAACCACCGAACACAAGCATTGCAACAGCCAAAACAACTTTTCGGCCAAAGCGGTCCGCTGTTGGGCCAGAAACCAAAGCTCCAATAATCATTCCACCAAGTGCTGCGCTCATCACTGGCCCTAACTGAGAGCGATCAATTCCCCAATCTTGAGCCAAAGCTGGAGCAATAAAACCCATTGCAGCAGTATCGATACCATCAGTAAAAATAATTAAGAAACAGATGATTGCAATCATCCATTGATACTTACTGAGTGGAGCATCATTAATTAATGCTTGAGCATCGATACTTTTATTTGGTGCAGCGTAATCCTGAGACGCCATATTTGCCTCCTTAAGGCCAATTCCTTTTAAACTACTAAGCTATTAGATTTGCTGAATAAACCTAGTCAATTCCTGAGTAAATCTTTGTGGTTGCTCAATATTAGAAAGATGAGATGCTTCCAATTTAGCAATTTGACTGTTCTTAATAGCATTCTGCATAAACTCAGCATCTACTACTGTTGTCACTGGATCTGCCGTTCCTGCAATGAGCAATACTGGAACTTGGATTTGCGTAATTTCATCTCTTAAATCAGCATGTGCTAAAGCACGACACGCATTGGCATAACCTTGTGCTGGTGTGTTTGCCAGACTTTGAATCGTCGTTTGTGCAACCACATTATGTTGATAGTCGAATTTTTCGCTAAACCAACGTGTGTGCGTGGTTTTAACCAATTCAGCCAGTCCATTTTGTTCTACTGATTCTGCGCGACTCAACCACGCCTCAGCCTGTCCAATTTTTGCCGCCGAATTTGCGACAGTAATACTTAGAAAGCGCTCTGGGTAATGGATAGCTAACCAAAGCCCTGTAATTCCGCCCATTGAAATGCCACAAAAATGAGCTTTTTCAATATCTAAGGCATCTAAAATATCAGCAACATCTTCACCTAAATTTTGTAAAGATGATTCAGCGATCACATCACTTTCGCCATGACCACGTGTGTCGTATGTAATGACATTAAAATGACTTTTAAGCTCATCTACTTGCGGCTGCCACATTCCATGATCTGTTCCTAAGGAGTTAGATAACACAAGTGCTGGAGCATCTTTTAATCCGTCGGTATATACAGCGAGCTGTTTCCCTTGTCGATTGGTTATAAGCTGTTTCACTTTATGTCTCCTCCTTGTGCTTCTTGCAGAACAGCATCAATTTGAGCTTGAATGTTGCCCAAATAGTTTTCTGCTTTAAATATTTCCAAAATTTCTTTTTGACTAAAATGTTCTTTTACTTCATCTAACTGACTAACAACCTCAGATAAATGCTGCTTTTGAGCCACGGCTGTTTTACAAGCTGCTTCAACAACATGATGAGCATTTAAACGTCCAATTTTTGGAGCAAGCGCCATCATCACAGCTTCTGCCATAATCAGCCCGTTAGTGCATTCAAGGTTACGTTGCATATGCTCAGCATTAACTTCGAAACCTTCTAAAACTTCACCAGTGCGACTTAAAGCACCCGCACAAAGCTGAAAGATTTCTGGAACTGCCAACCATTCTGCATGCCATGCACCTAAGCTACGTTCATGTTCCTGCACCATGCTTTGATAGATGCTAGACATAAGTGCTGGTACACGATTTGCTGCTGCAAGTACTGAAGCTGCTGCCACTGGATTACGCTTATGCGGCATGGTTGATGAACCACCACGACCCTTTGCAGTTGGTTCAAACAATTCTGCAATTTCGGTTTGCATCATAAGAGACCAATCACGTGCCATCTTGCCCGTATTCCCGACAATGATGCCGAGCACACTTGCGATTTCTACAATGCGATCACGCTCACCATGCCATGTGCTTGTCGGTACAGTCAGATTCAGTTGCTGAGCAAATGCACTGACTACAAGCGAACCTTGATCTTGCAAAGAAGCTAATGAACCCACAGCACCACCTAACTGAGCAGTAAATACACGTGATTTCATAGCTTGGATACGATCTAAATCACGTTTAAATGCAGAAGCCCAACGAGCGAGTTTATGGCCTAAAGTAATTGGCAAAGCTTGCTGTAACCATGTACGTCCAATCATGACTTGATAGCGATATTGCTTAGCTTGTTGTAATGCAGCGGTGTAGCACTGTTGAAGTTGTGCTTCCACAATATTTAACGCATCGCGGCATTGCAAAATACAAGCTGTGTCTAAAATATCCTGACTTGTTGCGCCCCAATGCACATAACGTGAAGCATCTTCATCTACATCTTTAACAATTGCCGTAAGCTGCTTTACAAATGGAATTGCGATATTTCCAGCTAAGCCTGTGGCTACAGCCAAAGCGGAAAAGTCAAACTTTTCTATTGCCTGCTCAGCTACTTGGGCAATGGTATTAGCCGCATTTTGAGGAATCACACCAACTTTTGCCTGTGCTTGAGCTAACGCAACTTCAACCTGAATCATATATGTGATTAAAGATGAGTCACTAAAGATGTCCGTGACGTCTTTTTGATAAAACAAGCTGGCATATAACTGGCTCATGATTAGACTCTCTCAATAATCAATGCGATGCCTTGGCCTACACCAATACACATTGAACACAAAGCGTAACGACCACCTGTTTGCTCAAGCTGGTTTAATGCTGTAGTGACTAAACGTGCACCTGACGCACCCAGTGGATGGCCTAAAGCAATTGCACCGCCGTTTGGATTTACCTTGTCAGAATCATCTGGCAAACCTAAATCACGAGTCACGGCTAAAGCCTGTGCAGCAAAGGCTTCATTCAGCTCAATCACATCCATCTGATCTAAAGTCAGATTAGCTTGTTTAAGTAGTTTTTTTATGGCTGGTGCCGGAGCAAAGCCCATAATGCGTGGTTCTACACCCACTGCTGTTGAAGCAATGATTTTGGCACGTGGTTTGAGGTTATAAGCTTGAACTGCTTCATCAGAAGCAATAAGTAACGCGGCTGCACCATCGTTAATGCCTGAAGCATTACCCGCAGTCACAGAACCATCTGCTTTAACCACAGGCTTAAGTTTGCTTAAAGCTTCAAGTGTGGTCGATGCACGTGGATGCTCATCGGTATCAATCACCACAGCATCACCCTTACGCTGAGGGATTTCAACTGCTACGATTTCTTTAGAAAAAAAGCCTTTGGCTTGCGCGCTTGCGGTGCGTTGTTGGCTCACCAAGGCAAACTGGTCCTGATCTGCACGATTCACGTTGAACTGTTCAGCGACGTTTTCGGCAGTCTGGGGCATGGTGTCTACACCATACAATTCTTTAAGTTTAGGGTTAATGAAGCGCCAACCCATAGTGGTGTCTTCAATCTTCTGGCTACGGCCAAAAGCACTATCTGACTTACCCATCACATAAGGTGCACGGCTCATGCTTTCCACACCACCGGCAATCACCAAGTTTGCTTCACCTGCTTTAATGGCACGGGCAGCAATGGCAATCGCATCGAGTGAAGAACCGCACAAACGGTTAATGGTGGTTGCCGGCACTTGATACGGTAAACCTGCAAGCAGTGCTGACATACGACTGACATTACGGTTGTCTTCACCAGCTTGGTTGGCACAGCCATAAATCACATCATCGACCTGTTCCCAATCTACATTCGGGTTACGCTGGATTAAGGCTTTGATCGGTACAGCGCCAAGGTCATCGGCACGAACAGGAGCAAGGCCACCGGCATAACGACCGAATGGAGTACGGATGGCATCGATGATATAAGCGTTTTTTAATGTCATTTCCTTACTTCCTTACCCTTGAGTGGCATCAATCAAAGTTGCACCTGTTAAAGCCTGTAACTCATCAAAGCTAAGACCTTCTACTTTCTCAATCACCTTTAAACCATCTTTGGTCACATCAATCACACAAAGATCGGTGTAAATACGGTCTACGCAGTGTTTACCCGTAACCGGATAGCTCAGCTCAGCAACAATCTTTGGTTCACCTTGCTTGGTCACATGGTCTGTGGTGATAAATACCTTTTTAGCACCAACCGCCAAATCCATCGCACCACCTACCGCAGGAATTGCATCCGGTGCCCCCGTGTGCCAGTTCGCCAAGTCACCATTCGCAGCAACCTGAAATGCACCAAGTACAGCAATATCAAGGTGACCACCACGCATCATCGCAAATGAGTCGCCATGGTGGAAAAAGCTGCCGCCTTCAAGCATAGTCACAAACTCTTTACCCGCATTAATCAGTTCAGGGTCTTCTTCACCTGCAGCTGGCGGTGGGCCAAAAGCCAATAGGCCATTTTCAGAATGAAGAAAAATATCTTTATCATCAGGTAAGTAGCTTGCAATCTTGGTTGGTAAGCCAATACCCAAGTTCACATAGGCGCCATCTGGAATATCTTGCGCCACACGTTTTGCAATCTGGTCACGGCTGAGTTTCTGGTAGCTCATGTTATTTCTCCTTATTGCTTACTGTGCTGGCGCTACTTGTACAACGTGCTGTACAAAGATACCTGGGGTGATGATGTGCTCTGGGTCTAAACCACCTAGCTCCACAACTTCAGAAACCTGAGCAATAGTGACATCAGCAGCCATGGCCATGATCGGGCCAAAGTTACGTGCAGATTTACGGTAAACCAGATTGCCCCAACGGTCGCCCTTGTAAGCTTTAATCAAGGCAAAGTCAGCTTTAATCGGATACTCAAGCACATAATCTTTCCCATCAATCTCACGGGTTTCTTTACCTTCAGCTAAAAGTGTTCCAAAGCCTGTTGGTGTAAACACAGCACCTAGCCCCATACCGGCTGCCTGAATACGACACGCCAGATTACCTTGCGGTACCACTTCAAGTTCAACCTTTCCGGCACGGTACAGCTCATCAAACACATAAGAGTCTGACTGACGTGGGAAAGAGCAAATCACTTTTTTAACAGAACCGGCTTTAAGCAGTTTCGCCAGACCATAATCGCCATTACCGGCGTTATTGCTCACAATGGTTAAACCTTTAACACCGAGTTCAATAAGACCGTCAATGAGTTCAGCGGGTTGTCCTGCGGTACCAAAACCACCAATCAGAATGGTTGCACCATCTTTAATTTGCGATAGAACCTCGCTTAGTGAGGACTTACTTTTGTCAATCATTAGACAACTCCATTGTGCTCATTGAAGAAGAGAGAGGTAAGAGAGTTAGGCACACTGAGGCGAGAAGAATAGATAAATATTTCACTCAATCCCGAGTGTTTCCCTTAGATTTCCCTTTTAAACATTTTTGATAATTTTCGTATTTTGATCTAGTAAGCTATATATAGTTTTGTTCGATTTAGGATTTTTTTGTTCGACTATCGAACATTATCTAAGAAATCACTTATTCAATCTTACAAATTCAAGTTGTAAAAAAATACTAATTATTTTGGATAGATATGTAGAAAAACCACACCTGCTTAGGCTATTCTAAAGGTAAAAATTACCACCTATTCTGTACATAAAAAATCTTAAGTTTGTGATTGTAAAATCAAGCGAGCAAGTTCTAAATCATCGGGGTAAGTAATTTTTATATTATCAGAACGACCCATGACCACCTGTACACTTTCTCCCATAGACTCAAGTGCACTCGCCTCATCAGTAATAGTCAAATTATTTTTTAGGGCTGTTTCTATTGCTTTTTTAAGGGTTCCAATTTTAGCAATTTGAGGAGTTTGAGCCTGCCACAACAACTCTCGACTCACAGTTTTGTCAATTTGCTGTTCTTTATTTACTTGTTTTAGCGTATCGCGCACAGGAATTGCCAAAATTGCACTTTGATTTGTTTCAACTGCAGTTTTAACGAGAGCGTTAAGGCATTCAAAAGTCACACAAGGCCTTGCAGCATCATGTACCAATACCCAATCATTTTCATCCGCAATCTGCAATAGATAACTCAAAGCATTTAATACTGAGTGCACACGTTCAGCACCACCACTACAAAAATGGGCTTTATGTTTATCCTGAAAAGCTAAAGTCGAGGCAAAATTATCCTGTGCACCAATTGCTAAGACATAGCCACTTAGTGGAAGTTGAGTTAAACGTTTAACTGTATGCTCTAAAACAGTAGCTTCTTGAATGTATTGATATTGCTTTAATTCAGTTTTGGAAAACCGACTTCCCGAACCAGCAGCAGGGATAACCGCCCATAATTTAATCTGGGATGTCTGGGGATGGAGGTGTCTCATTAGTTTCCAAATCTACTTTAGCGTTCGGGTCAATATAAATAGGCTTATAATTGGTACTAATTGTACTCATTTGCACAAATGTTTCATGAGGCTTAACTAAACCAAGATCAAGACGAGCATGCTCTTCTATTGCTTCTGTACCATTTTTTAGGTCAAAAACCTCAGCTGCCAAAATGCGGTTTCGCTCTTTAAGCTCATCATTTACTTCGGCTTGTTGTTGGATTTGTTGCATAAGCGCTTGATGAGGAAAATAACCACCCTCACCTAACCAGAACTGATATTGCAATATAGCTACTAAAACAATAACCAGTAGCAATATAAGTTTGCTTGAAGTGGATCGAAATACTTCTAACATAGCATTAAGAGCTTTAATTAAAAACTTTTATTAAGTTTTTGTATTGTATGACAATTTACAAGCGACATGCAAAATACCTGCAAAATTCCTGCAAAACTATGAATGGTCATATTACTTTAAATTGACCATTGTGACATGTTTCATTTTGTCAAAATTAAACTCAATTGGAAAGGAAAATAATGTTTATAAACACAACTGTTTATAAATCAATCTATGGATATAAAAGTTACTCTTAAGAATGATTAAAAACTGCAAATATCATAGAAAAACCAGCAACCACTAACATACAATCCAGCAATAAATTAAAAGTTTTCTCAGACATCTTTATTACAAAAGTTTTGCCAATATAGTTACCAATAATTAGAGAAAAACCAACAGCAACTCCCGCAATTAAAATATTTTGTTGTAAAACACCTAATGCACCAAAAGTTAAGCTTTTCGTTACGTAAATACCAAATGAAGCAGCTGCCTCTGTCGCCAAGAGGGCTCCCTTCGTTAAACCGAAACCATTAAAAACTGGGAGTAATAAGGGGCCTGTCGAGAAAACAACACCTGTAATATAGCCAAGCACACCACCTGCAATAATCATTTGCCATGAACTAAATTTAAAACTATGGCGTTTGGCATAATGCCTAATCGGTATTAAACAGAAGAAAAATATACCTATACATAAGTTAGACAATACAGGTGACATGACCCATAAGGTATTGGCCCCTAATATCGTTGCTGGTATGCCTAAACTAGTAAATAAAAGAAATGCTTTAATATTAAGTTCTTTACGCCACATCACTACACGTGAAATATTCCCCATGATTGCAGCAATCGCCATAATAGGTACCGCAAGTTTCGCCCCAAAAATATAAGAAAGAATAGGCAATAAAATAATAGATGACCCAGTCCCTACTACCCCACTAATCAGTCCTGATAGAACCCCAATAACAGCAAGTGCTACATAGATCATAGGCCTAACCAAAATAATTATTCTTAAGTGTCTACAATAGTCTAGGTTTTAAAATCGTACTATAGCTCTCTTCTGCTTTCGGCATTTAAATTTTTTCAAAAATAATTAAATACCTATGAGCTTAGATGAATAATGCTTTTATAAAAACACATATTCCTCATACTTTTAACCAATAACTACTTAAAAAGTATATTTTTTTCATTTTTATTTTGATAACAATTTTAAATGTATTTTTGATACATATTTTAAATAAGCGAGAAAAAAAGATGGATTTTTCTAATATTTTTATAGGTGACACAACGTGGCCCTTTGTTTTAGAAATATTAATTCGCTGTACTGTCATGTTCATTATCATTATTAGTTTTTTAAGACTATCTGGTAAACGCGGTATTCGGCAACTCTCCTTATTCGAATTGGCTATCATTTTATGTTTAGGGTCTGCTGCTGGCGATCCTATGTTTACTAAAGATTTACCCATTGCCCACGCATTCGTAGCTTTTATAGTTATTCTTTCATTATATCGTTTTGTTACATGGGGTATGGTAAAGCACAAAAAAATTGAAAACTTGTTAGAAGGAAGAGCTCTTTGCGTCGTCAAAGATGGCCTTCTCGTCTATAAGGACTTCCAAAAACAGACATATTCTCATGACGAATTTTTCTCAGAAATGCGCCAACAAAACGTAGAGCACTTAGGTCAAGTCAGAACAGCGCTGCTTGAATCCGATGGCATTTTGAGCTTACTTTATTATGAGGATGAAGATGTTAAATGGGGACTCCCTTTATTTCCAGATGCCTATCGCAAAGCTGATGTACTTAAAATTAATACTTTTTATTCTTGTATGAAATGTGGCGAGACTAAGGTTTTAAATAAACTCGATCAAGAATGTTCTCGTTGTCATCATCATAGTTGGGCTGAATCTTTAAAAACTCGGCGTTTAGGATAAATAAAAAAGTGCTATTTCTAAGAAGTAGAAATAGCACTTTTATTTTAAATATTAATTTTTCATCAATATTTAAATAAGCAAAGCATTATTCAAAAGATTAGTTTAAACCTTTGAACTCAGCTTTACCGCGGTAAGCCGCTTTAGTCATTTCTTCAATACGAAGCAATTGGTTATATTTAGCAACACGGTCAGAACGGCAAAGTGAACCAGTCTTGATTTGACCTGCTGCTGTACCTACTGCTAAATCAGCAATAGTTGAATCTTCTGTTTCACCAGAACGGTGAGAAATAACAGTTGAGTAACCATTTGCTTTAGCAAGGTAGATTGCATCTAAAGTTTCAGTCAATGTACCGATCTGGTTATATTTGATCAGAATTGAGTTACCCACTTTCTCATCAATACCGCGTTGTAAAATCTTAGGATTAGTTACGAATAAATCGTCACCAACTAATTGGATTTTGTCACCAAGAATTGAAGTTAAGTAGCTCCAACCTTCCCAATCAGACTCGTCAAGACCATCTTCAATCGAGATAATTGGATATTGATTTACAAGACCAGCTAAGTAGTCTGCAAACTGATGGCTTGTAAATGCACGGTTGCCTTCGCCTTCTAAAACGTATTGACCGTTTTTATAGAATTCTGAAGATGCACAGTCAAGTGCAAGCATCATGTCTGAACCAGCTTTATAACCAGTTTGCTCAATTGCTTGAAGAATTACAGTAATTGCTTCTTCGTTTGAACGAAGGTTAGGAGCAAAACCACCTTCATCACCTACAGCAGTGTTCAAACCTTGTTTCTTTAAAACTGATTTTAAAGAATGGAATACTTCAGCACCAGCACGTAAAGCTTCAGCAAATGAAGTGAAACCTACAGGCTCAATCATGAACTCTTGAATATCAACAGTGTTATCTGCATGCTCACCGCCGTTCAAGATGTTCATCATTGGAACAGGCATAGTCAAAATTGTTTGACCACGAAGATCTGCGATATATTGGAAAAGAGGGAGTTTCTTTTCTTCAGCAGCAGCGCGTGCAGCAGCCAATGACACAGCCAAAGTTGCGTTAGCACCTAATTTTTCTTTGTTTTCAGTGCCATCAAGCGCGATCATTGTGTTATCAATGTCTTTTTGCTCAAAAACTGATTTACCCAACAAAGCATCACGAATCAACGTATTTACGTTGTTAACTGCTGTACGAACGCCTTTACCTAAGTAACGTGATTTGTCACCGTCACGAAGTTCTAAAGCTTCACGAGAACCAGTTGAAGCACCAGATGGTGCACATGCACGACCAACCACCCCAGATTCTAAGATGACGTCTGCTTCGATGGTTGGGTTACCACGAGAGTCCAAAATTTCACGTGCACGAATGTCAACGATTTGGCTCATGAACAATTCCTCTGTTGAATGAATAACGCGATGCAAGTTCCTGCATCAATGAGTATCTAACTTTTTGAATCCTTTAACTAAAGTATCCAATTCTTTTAGTTGTGCCAAGAATGGCTCAAGCTGCGACAGGCGCAATGCAGATGGACCATCACATTTTGCTTTGTCTGGATCTGGATGAGACTCTAGGAATAATCCCGCTAAACCTGTTGCCATACCTGCGCGCGCTAAAGTTGTAATTTGAGCACGACGACCACCAGCTGAGTCAGAACGACCACCTGGAGTTTGTAAAGCATGAGTCACGTCAAAGAATACAGGTACATTCATTTCTTTCATGATGTCAAAGCCAAGCATATCTACAACTAAATTGTTATAGCCAAATGCTGAGCCACGCTCACAAAGAATAAGTTTGTCATTTCCAGCTTCTAAACATTTATGCAAAATATGGCGCATTTCATGAGGAGCCAAGAACTGTGCTTTTTTAATGTTGATAATAGCTTGTGTTTTCGCCATTGCTTCAACAAGATCAGTTTGACGACTTAAGAAAGCTGGAAGCTGGATAATATCAGCGACTTCGGCAACTGGTGCTGCCTGATATGGTTCATGAACGTCAGTAATAATTGGCACATTAAAATGTTTTTTAATGTCGCCTAACCATTCAATACCTTTTTCGAGTCCAGGACCACGGAATGAATGCAAACTAGAACGGTTTGCTTTATCAAAGCTCGCCTTAAATACATAAGGAATATCTAGGCGTTTACAAATATCAATATAAGTTTCAGCAATTTCAAAAGCTAAATCTTTTGACTCAAGTACGTTCATTCCGCCAAATAATACAAATGGCAAATGATTTGCCATTTGTATATCGCCTAAACGTACAACTTCTTGTGGTTTTAATTGTGACATTTAAACTTTCCCAGTTTATTTAAAATCGCATTACTTACTTTTTTGATGCTGTGTTTTCGCAGCGTCAATAAAACTAGCAAATAAAGGATGTCCATCACGTGGTGAACTTGTAAATTCCGGGTGGAATTGTACAGCAATAAACCAAGGATGATCAGGAATTTCTACAGTTTCAACTAAATGTTGTGCTGAAGAATAACCTGAAATCTTCATGCCCGCTTGTTCAATCGCCTCAATGAAACGATTATTCATTTCATAACGGTGACGATGACGTTCAGTGATCTCAGCTTTTCCGTAGACTTCACGTGTTTTTGTGCCTTCAACCAATTCAGATTTTTGTGCACCTAAACGCATTGTTCCGCCCAAGTCAGACTCAAGACTACGTTGTTGTAATTCACCACGCTCATCTAACCATTCAGTAATTAAACCAATGAGTGGATATTTTGTAGAGCGGTTAAATTCTGTAGAAGAAGCTTCTGGCATACCTGCAACATGGCGAGCATATTCAATAACAGCCAATTGCATACCTAAACAGATTCCTAAGAAAGGAATGCGATTTTCACGTGCGTATTGAATAGCTTTCATTTTGCCTTCAGTACCACGTTCACCAAAACCACCTGGAACTAAAATTGCGTCAGCTGTACTTAAAATAGATACGTCTTGGCTTTCAAGCTCTTCAGCATTGACATAATCAATTTGTACTTTTACGCGATTTTTAATACCTGCGTGCAACAATGCTTCGTTTACAGACTTATAAGCATCTGGTAATTCAACATATTTACCAACCATAGCGACACGTAAAGTGTATTCAGGGTTCAATAATGCTTCAACTACATTGTCCCAATCTTCTAGATTTGCTTCTGGAAGATCATTAAATCCAAAACGCTCACAGATCAAGTCATCAACGTTTTGTTCATAGAATGTACGTGGAATTTGATAAATCGTTTTCGCATCTTTACATACCACTACAGCGCGTGCTTCTACGTTAGTGAACAATGCAATTTTGCGTTTAGTATCAACATCAACATCATATTCTGTACGGCAGATCAGAATATCTGGCTGAATACCAATTGAAAGTAACTCTTTTACAGAGTGCTGAGTTGGCTTAGTTTTTAACTCTGCTGCTGACTTAATATATGGCAACAAAGTTAAATGCATAAGCATGGTACGTTTATGACCAAGCTCAACCATTAACTGACGAACCGACTCCATGAACGGTAATGATTCGATATCACCTACGGTGCCACCAATCTCTACGATAGCAACATCATAGCCTTCACCTGCGCGAAGAACACGTTCTTTAATATTGTCGGTAATATGAGGAATAACCTGAACTGTACCACCTAAGTAATCACCACGACGTTCTTTATTTAAAACGTCTTGATATACACGACCACTCGTAAAGTTGTTTAGTTTGGTCATTTTCGCGCGACGTAAGAAACGTTCGTAATAACCCAGATCCAGATCGGTTTCTGCACCATCTTCGGTAACAAAAACTTCACCATGCTGGAATGGGCTCATTGTCCCTGGATCGACATTAATATAAGGATCCATTTTAACCATTGTGACTTTTAAGCCACGAGCTTCCAAAAGTGCAGCAACAGAAGCAGCAGAAATACCTTTACCTAGCGATGAAACCACACCACCAGTGACAAAAATAAAATGGGTCATTAAGTTTCTCGTACAATCAAGCCGAAATCGGCCTACAATGTTTGGCAATTTTACTGTACTCTGCCCCTATAAAGCAAAGTCAAACCGCATCAATTCAAAGAACAATAAACAACTGGTTATTCTATCAGCATTTTTAACAAAAAATTAGCTCAATCTGACATGATTTTTTCATTGCTATTTACTGTTATAATGCCAACTCCTCAATTAAATGTTGTTTTGGGCAATGGCAAATAAAAAACTTTTAATCTGTGCTGCAATTGCGGCTGGACTATTGTTAACCGCATGCGTTAAAAAAGAGACACCGAAAGAAGAAGAGCAAGACAAGGTTGAAACTGCTGTTTCAGAACCTCAACCAGCGAAGCCTGCAAAATTTGAATCTTTAGAGAGTGTAGACACTCACCAAGAAGCTCAAATTCCAGCGCAACCACAAGTTGAAGTTCAGCGTGAAGAAACAACCAATACTACAACTGAAATTCGTCGCGAAACTCGTCCTGCGCATTCTGCTGAATCTTCACAGACAGAAGTTGCTGAACAACCTAAATCTGAGACACCTAAAGTAGAACCAAAACCTGAAAAAAAATCTGAGCCTAAAGCAGAACCAAAACCTGAAAAAGCTCAGTCAAAACCTGCTAAGGCAACTGAGCCTGCAAAGACAGAAGATGACGCAGTTGCTGCTGCAATTGCTGCTGCAACACCAGCACTTAAAAACTAAGCTTCTGTTTAATAATGCCCAAATTAATTTTTTGATTTGGGCATTTATATAATATTCGTAGTATAAATAAATTTAATCCCTTTCTTTTTTATCTTTAAAGCTCCCCTGCCTATCATTTTAGGACAATCTATTTTCAATCATTCAAAAATCATTGACTCCAATCTTGTCTGCTTATACTTTTTATATCAAGTTCCTTTTTAGAACTTAAATTAAAAGAAGATTGGAGCAAGAAAATGAATACAGCTTTAAACCGTATACCGGCCTCTTTTCCTGTGCGTCGCATGGACTACAATTTTGAAAATATTCCACGTTATTGGTGCAATGATGAGCCTTCACTCACCCACTATTTCACAGGTCTTTCTACTTTGTTTCCCGAAGGAGAATCGTATTTTGTTAGATCTGTGCGTGCATTACGTGCTAAAGCTAAAGAAAATAAAATTTTAGACAGAGAAATAGGTGCATTTATTGGTCAAGAAGCAATGCATTCTAAAGAACATCATGCTTTCCATGTCAGTGCGCAGCAATATGGTTTAAATCCAGAGTCATTAGAAAAAGCGACAGGCATTGTTCTTAAAGCTATTGAGAAAGTTTTTAGTAAAAAATGGAATTTGCTTGTAACAGTAGGCTTGGAACATTACACAGCAGTACTCGTAGTCAGCATGATGCAATCGGTAAATGAGCTTATGACTGATACAAATATTCGTAACTTATGGTTATGGCACAGTGTAGAAGAAACCGAGCATAAAGCTGTTGCATTCGACTTATATCAACATTTATATGGCAACGGATTAGGCGCTTATATTCCACGTATTTCAGTTTTTACTTTTAGCTTAATTCTGATCACTGCTTTTTCAACCGTTTACCAAATTGTTTTAATGAAACGAGATAAGCAACTGACCAATTTCAAAACTTGGCGCAACTTTTTTAGCTTTGCTAGCAAACAATATAAAGTTTTGATTCCTAAATTTCTTGAATATTATCGTTTTGATTTCCATCCTAACCAAACAGATGAAAAAGCTTTAGTTGCTGCCATTAAAATAAAAATTGGTATAAATGATAAAACTCCACTCTTATCTTAAGAGGTAAAAAATAAAGCCCAGACTTTGGGCTTTATTTATGCATTTGATGATTGTCTATTTATTACGTTCAATTAAAAAATAATCAGACATGAGACGTGCGGCCCATGACGTACTACGCCACCCTTCATAAAATGCGCAATGACTTCCTTTTTTAGTTGTCACTACAGCCACAGTACTCATTTGTTGAATTGGCTCTTTGTAAGGTTCTAAATTTTTAATAGAACAAACAGGGTCATCTTCCGCGTTCAGAATCATTAATGGAATTTTAATATTCTCAAAAACATAAATCGGGTTAATAGATTTACAGTAAGTCTCGTAATCTTGAAAACCAGCCATTTCGAAGTATTCTTTTTCAAATTCTTCTAAATTGGTTGTCGATAAGACTTTTTCTAAAGATGCTATTTTGCTCCACGTATTTTGATACGGATAAATAAAATACTTAAAGAGCTTTTTAGTCATCATTTTACTATAAAAAGGATGAACATTTTTAAAACCAATTTCAGTGTTATAACCCGGGCACATCGCAAAAGCAGCTTTAAAAGGTGTATCTTCGCCTTGTTCACCCAAATAGCGAACAAGCAGACCTGTACCTGCTGATGAACCTACCGCATATAAGTCCGATGCCGGAAATAGACTTTGAATATGATTAAGCTGTTCTTTTAGATCACTCGTAGATCCGAAAAGAGAAATTTGCGGCACAGGCATTGGCAAACCAGCGTGCCCACGGCGTAGACACAGTGCAATTCGCCAGCCTGTATATTGATTTAAATCACGTACCAACTCACGCATACTTTCAGGCGTACCTGTAATGGTATGCATAATTACAACCGTTGGTGTATCTGCTGGTAAATTGTAACCATACCAAGCAATTGCGGTAATACCTCCGTCATTCATAGTGAGTTGATCAATTCGGTCATATTCCAGCTTTATTGTCTGTTTTCTAATAAGATCAAAATAGAGTAAATGGACATGGCTGTTCGTCAACCAAGGCGTAGGACGGTATTTCTGTTTAAGTTGAGGGAGCTTATCCAACACATCTTTAATTTGTCCTTGAGGATCATAATAAACTTTTGGATGCTCAGCACCTACCACTAAATCGAACAGCTCTGAACCGAAATCTTTAATTTTATTAAAAACAGATATGCCCATATCCAATGACTACCTATGACTATGAGTTAAATGATTGCCGCACCAAAGCAGCAACCTGCCTTCCCCAAATTGCGTAAACTTCCTTACTTGGATGAAAACCATCACTTGCCATTGGCAAATTCATGGCTTGAAAAGTTTCAATATCGTATTGAAGAAACTCAAATTGGCTCTGTGGCGCCAACCATTGTTGTAATTTTTGATTCATTTGCTCTGCATATTGCCCAAACAACCAAGCCAATGGATTAGGTAAAGCTGGGAAATGTTGCATTGGAGGCACGCCAGAAACAATAATCAGCTTTGGCTGAAATCGTTTCTGAATATAATCAAATAATTGCTTCTGTTGTTTAATCCATGATTTAGCCGAGGTCAGCTTTGTGACGTCATTTACACCAATAGATGTCACAATCACATCATACTTCTGCTCTTCTAGATGCTGCAAAGCATGAAAAACTTGTCGAGTCGTATCACCCGTTTTAGCATGAAGTTTCCATTGTAGAGAAAATTCATTCTGCAGCTCTTGGATAATTGCACCAGACAAGGCATCTTTTTGTGTTTCTACACCCACACCTGCTGCAGCAGAATCTCCTAAAATAAGCAGAGATAAAGGCTTGCCTTGACCAATGCTACCTTCTCGTTCACCTTTGGCTTCTGCTAAACGTGGCGTGTTCTTTCGAACTTTACTGCCTTGTACAAATAATACGGGCAATAAAAGCAATGTTGAAAGTTTTAACCACATTTTATATACCTCAAGACTCTTAGGCTATTTAACAAAATTATTGCGGTTTGAATTGAGCAATTCTTATACCCATTTGCTCAGCCAATGCAGCCAAACCACTCATTGGGCGAATCATTACTTCAAAATCAATAATTTTACCGTGCTCATTGAAACGGATCATATCAATTCCTTTCAATGATTTATCACCTACATTCGCACTAAACTCGAGCACCACATTTTGGCCATCTTCAGTGTAAAACTCACGATGATATGTAAAGTTCTCGAATACCTGAATTACATTGGTGAGAATAAAGAAAACAACCTGTCTCCCTTCATACGGTTTATAAGCAACTGGTGAACGGAAAACGACTTCATCTGCCAGCAAATCATTTAAGTTCGATAAGTCGTTTGATTGAATCATGTCGTGCCATTTTTCTAATGACTGTTTCGTTGTTTCAAGTGTCATTTTTCTTTTCCTTCAAATTGGTTTTAGTAGTGAGCATTCTCTTATTCAAGACAATGCTCACTCCACTCATTAAAGAACCGCTGCTAGTTCAGCGCCTTGACGAATTGCACGTTTAGCATCCAACTCGCCTGCTTCTTTAGCACCACCAATCAAATGAACATTTTTGCCATCTGCTTTTAATTGGTCATACATAGCAGTAAATGATTCTTGACCCGCACAAATCACAACATGATCAACCTCAAGTACTGTTGGTTTTCCATCAACAGTAATATGAAGACCTTGATCATCGACTTTGTCGTACTGTACACCTGCCAACATTTTCACATTTCTGTTCTTAAGCCCTGTACGGTGAATCCAACCAGTCGTTTTACCTAGTCCCGCACCAACTGAAGAAGCTTTACGCTGTAACAAATAGATTTCTCGTTCAGAAGCTTCAACTTTCGGCTGCTTTAAACCACCAACATGCTCATAGTGAGTATCAATCCCCCATTCTTCATAGAACTTTTCAGGATTTAAACTGCCACTTTCACCTTCATGGGTTAGGTACTCAGCTGTATCAAAACCAATACCCCCTGCACCAATAATGGCAACACGCTGACCTACCGGTACACGCTCTTTAAGTACTTGTAAGTAGCTCAACACTTTTGGATGATCAATACCTTCAAATTGCAATTGACGAGGCGTTACGCCCGTTGCAACTACAATCTCATCGAAGCCTGATTGACTTAATTCTTCATAAGTTGCTTTATGATTTAATACGAGCTCAATGTTTGGGCGTAATTCAATTTGACGATTAAAATAACGTAGCGTTTCGTAGAACTCTTCTTTACCTGGTACAGTTTTAGCGATATTAAACTGACCACCAATTTGATGGCTTGCTTCAAAGATTTTAACTTGATGTCCGCGATCAGCTGCATATACAGCAAAACTGAGACCGGCTGGCCCTGCACCAATGACAGCGATATTCTTCTGATTTTGAGTTTCTTTAAAAATCAGTTCAGTTTCATAACATGCACGAGGGTTAACTAGACATGTTGCGATTTTCATAGAGAAAATGTGGTCGAGACAAGCTTGGTTACAACCAATGCACGTATTGATTTCATCACTACGGCCTTCACTGGCTTTTAAAACAAACTCGGGGTCTGCAAGCATTGGACGTGCCATTGAAACCATATCAGCATGACCCGATGCTAATACATGCTCAGCCATTTCAGGTGTATTAATACGGTTTGAGGTAATTAATGGAACTGAAACTTCGCCTTTTAATTTTTCAGTGACCCAAGTAAATGCAGCTCTTGGTACTTTGGTGGCAATTGTTGGAATACGAGCTTCATGCCAGCCAATACCCGTATTAATGATCGTAGCACCAGCTTTTTCAATCGCTTTAGCAAGTTGAATCACTTCTTCTAAAGTAGAACCACCTTCAACCAAATCAAGCATTGATAATCGGTAAATAATAATAAAGTTTTCACCAACTATTTCACGTGTGCGTTTTACGATCTCAATAGGAAAACGAATGCGTTTTTCATAGCTACCACCCCATTCATCGTCACGATGGTTTGTTCTGGCTGCAATAAATTCGTTAATTAAATAACCTTCAGAGCCCATAATTTCAACGCCGTCATAGCCGGCATATTGAGCAAGCTTCGCACAGTTTGCAAAGTCATCAATGGTTTGTTGAACCTCAGCAGAAGTCATTGCTTTAGGTTTAATTGGGTTAATTGGTGCTTGAATTGCCGAAGGTGCGACAATCTCCGGCTGATAAGAATATCGGCCTGTATGTAATATTTGTAATGCAATCTTCCCGCCAGCGGCATGGACAGCTTCGGTAATGACTTTATGTTTTTCGGCTTCTTCTGTGCTATCCAACTTAGAAGCATGAGCAAAGGTTAAACCTGCTTCATTGGGCGCAATACCCCCTGTTACGATTAATCCCACATCCCCTTTAGCACGTTCCGCATAAAAAGCCGCCATGCGCTCATAACCACCGGGTGCCTCTTCTAGCCCAACGTGCATAGACCCCATCAATACGCGATTTTTTAATGTCGTAAAACCTAAGTCTAATGGTTTTAATAAATGTGGATATAACGACATAACAACTCCTTGGCTTGCTAATCTGCTTGCTTAATGCAACTTGTTGCACAAATTTATAATCAAATTTTGACTTTTATGCAACATGTTGCATAATCTTATGAGTCACACTTTACTTTTGCTTACAAACGGATTGCCATGTCACTTCCTCATGTTTTACTGACCAGCTTATTAGAACGACCAAGTACAGGCTTTGAACTTGCCCGCCGTTTTGACCGTTCTATGGGCTTTTTCTGGAATGCCACACATCAGCAAATTTATCGTGAACTCAACAACATGCTTAAAAAAGGCTGGGTCTCCACATTAGAAAATGAGATGGATAGTGGCCGAAAAAAAACTTATCAGGTCGAACAGCTTGGGCGTATAGAACTCGCTTCATGGATGACACAGCAAAGTGAACCTGCACAGCTTAGAGACGACTTAATGGTAAGATTGCGTGCTGAGGCGCAATTGAGCAATAATCAAATATTACCCGAACTGTTACGACATCTTGGTTTACACCAAGAAAAGCTCAAGCTTTACCAAAGTATTTACGATAAAGATTTTAAAGATAGCGATGACTTGAATGATCGAGTGTTATATATCCACAAAATGATTTTAGAACTCGGTATTACTATGGAAACTGAGTGGATTAAATGGTTAGAACAAGTCATTCCTCAATTAAAACTTTTTGCTCAAGATAACGTATCTGGAGAATAACCATGCCTTATTACACCATGCCCGATCAGGAAAGTTTATTTGTACGCCGTGTTGGTCGTGGTGAACCAGTATTAATATTATCTGGCTTAGGTATGCAGAGTTGGCAATGGCTACCGTTTATCTATGCAAATCGCAAAGAATATGAGTTCATTATTCCTGACTGGCGTGGTTTTGGCGGTTCAAAAAACTGTGCAATTCCCGACCAAGATGCCATATCAAGTCACTGGCAAGATGTTGCTCATTTAATTGAGCAACTAAAACTTGAGAACTTTATTTTAATGGGTTACTCAATGGGTGCCACTACTGCAATGCATGGCATGAAACATGCCCATCTCGTACAGCAGTTAAAAGCGTATTTACACATAGATCAGACACCAAAAATATCTGTAGATTCAACATGGCAATATGGTTTATTCGGCCCTTTACATGCCCAATTCAAACAACTACTCAATGATATTTATCAATTATTATTAAAGCACAAAAATGCTAAATATCTTTATGAATTAGCGCTTCCAGACCGCCAAGAACTAGTACGTTTATGGGTAGATTTTATTGAATTGCAAAGTAGCAATCCATTTAGTCCTTTTGTTTTTAAAACTGCATTAAAACAACCATTTTTACAGAAGTATTTATTACCGATTCAACGTTTAGATTATTTATTTTGGTATGTCGAAAATTATCTTTTCCACAATGAAGATTATCGTGAAGCGCTTCAGCAACTACAGTGCCCAACAACTTTCTTTATCGGACGTAATTCGACACTTTACCCAGAAACTGGTCAAACACTTATTGCACACAGCGTTGAACATGCAAAAGCAATTTATTTCGAACGATCAGGCCACACCCCATTATTAACCGAACCGAAAAAGTTCGTTCATGAAATCACGACGTTCTTGTCTGAGCTTAAACAAGCTTCTTAAAATAAAAAAAGGATCTGCTAAAACAGATCCTTTTTTTAATCTACAATTCATTAAGCAGAATGAGCTAACTCATTTGCTTTTAATTGCTCAGCAACATTTAACAAAAGTTGTTCAGTTTTATTCCATCCTAAACAACCATCTGTCACTGACTGTCCATAAGTCATTTCACATGAAATCTTCTGATTACCATCAACTAAATGACTTTCAATCATGATACCCTTCACCTGAGTTTTTAAGCGTTCAGCAACGATTTGCTGCAAAACCTCTGGCTGACGCAAAGGGTCTTTACCACTGTTGCCATGACTACAGTCAATGACTAAGGCAGGAAGATTTTGTTTATGTTTTTCACGTATTGCCTGAATTGAAGCTAAATCATAATTAGGGCCATGATTCGCTCCACGCAAAATTAAGTGAGGCAATGGGTTACCAGCACTCTGAATGACAGAAGGTAAACCTTGCTGATTCATACCTAGAAACTGATGCTCATTTTGTGCCGACTGAATAGCATCTAAAGCAATTTGAATTGAGCCATCTGTACCATTCTTGAAACCAATGCTGTATGGCATGTGACTTGATATTTCACGGTGAATTTGAGACTCGCTGGTACGAGCACCAATTGCGCCCCAAGCCAATAAATCATCAAAATAACCCGTTGCCATTGGGCTTAGAATTTCACTCGCAATTGGCAAACCCTTTTCAATAATTTGTAAATAAAGCTCACGTGATTTTTCTAAACCTAATTGTAGATTGGATGATCCATCAAGATTTGGATCATACATATAACCCTTCCAACCTACAGTTGTACGCGGCTTTTCAATATAAGCTCGCATTACAATGAATATTTGATCTTTTACTTTTTCTTGTAATTTTTGCAGTTTTTCTGCGTATTCAAGAACCGCAACCGGGTCATGAATTGAACATGGTCCTGTAATAACCATTAAGCGCTGATCTTTACCAGCAAGAATATTTTGAATAATTTGACGGTGTTCTGCAATTTGACGTGCGAGGGTCTGCACAAGCGGATATTTAGCTTTTAACTGGACAGGCAAACTAACTGGTGTTTCTTTTGTATTACTTTGAGTTAGTAGAGTATTTAAAGCATTCATTGGTCTTTTCCTTTGGACTGAAACCGAATCAGTCCGATCATTTATTTGAGCGTTTTGGATCTATTCGTTGGCAAAGGTAGGCAAAAGTAAAACCAATAAAAGTTGCTAAAGTATGAATAAGTCATGTTGTTCATTTTGAATTCCTCGATTTGAAAAAGATAAAGCATAAAAAAACCTGATCGGGGTTGCCGATCAGGTATTAACTGTGATGGGCAACTTTCGTGCCCGAATACGCTCAGGCAACTATCTAAATTGCCAGAAATAAAAGTAAGCGTTAGAATTCACAGATTGATTTAACATCTTTATCTCAAATATTAAAAAATGTTCCTTAAATCTAAAATACGCATTGTTGATGAGTTTGACAAGTATTTTTTGCGAAAATATTTCTTATTTTTTCACTTAAAACTTAACTGACCACTTTCATAATTAACGAATTAATCCTTGCGGCTGTAAAATAATCAAACTTGCACCACAAAGCACAATAAAGCCGCCTAAAATATCCCATCTCGTTAAAGCAACCTGATCTACAAAACGAAGCCACATCAGCGCAGTAAAAATATAAATACCACCATAGGCCGCATAAATTCGCCCCGAGGCTGCTGGATGTAATGTAAGTAACCAAACAAAGACAGCTAAACTTAAGACTGTCGGCAACCACAACCAAGCGGACTTCCCTTCTTTTAGAATAAGATAAGGAAAATAACACCCTAAAATCTCAGCGATTGCAGTAATAATAAATAACCCGAACACACTGAGTATTCGGGTTATAGAAAGACTATCAATTAACATAAATTAAGCTGGTTCTGCCGTGTGGTGATCTTCAAAAACTTCAAGTTTTAGGCCAACTGCTTTGCCATCTTCTTTCTTCACTGATACCGCCACATTACCGCCATGATCTGCAAGTTCACCAAATAGAATCATTTCAGCTAATGGTTTCTTCAAGTGTTCTTGAATGAGACGTTGCATTGGACGAGCACCCATTAAACGGTCATAACCGTTGGTTGCTAACCAGTCACGTGCACTTTGATCTACATCTAGAACTACACGTTTTTCATCTAGCTGTGCTTGTAATTCTGTTAAGAACTTATCAACTACAGATTCAATCACTGTGGTTGGTAAAGCTTTAAACTGAATAACACTGTCTAAACGGTTACGGAACTCTGGTGAGAATGCACGTTTCATTGCTTCTTGGTTGTCCGAGCTATGGTCTTGCTCGGTAAATCCAATGCTTGCACGAGAAATACTTTCTGCACCAATGTTTGTAGTTAACACAATAATGACATTTCTGAAGTCTGACTTACGGCCATTATTGTCAGTCAACGCACCATGATCCATAATTTGCAACAACAGATTAAACACATCAGGATGTGCTTTCTCAATTTCATCCAGCAATAAAACACAATGCGGATTTTTATGGATCGCGTCTGTGAGCAAACCGCCTTGGTCATAGCCTACATAACCCGGAGGAGCACCAATTAAGCGAGAAACAGCATGACGTTCCATATATTCAGACATATCGAAACGAACAAGCTCAACACCTAACAATTTCGCTAATTGCTTAGTGACTTCAGTTTTACCAACACCCGTTGGACCAGCAAATACAAAGCTACCAACAGGCTTATCTGGCGATTTCAAACCAGCACGTGACAACTTGATTGCAGAAGCCAATGCAGTGATTGCTTCATCTTGACCAAATACAACACGTTTTAGGTCACGCTCAAGATTTTCAAGTACCGATTTATCATCTTTAGACACAGTCTTAGGCGGAATACGCGCAATTTTAGAAACGATGTCTTCAATATTTTCAACAGTAATTAAGCTGTCTTCACTTTCTGCTTTTAAGCGGCGCTGTGCACCTGCTTCATCAATGACATCAATTGCTTTATCTGGCAAGAAACGATCATTAATAAATTTCGCAGAAAGCTCAACCGCAGAAACCAAAGCTTTGTCGTCATACTGTACGTGGTGGAAATCTTCAAACTTAGTTTTCAAGCCACGTAAAATATCAATAGTTTCAGAAATGCTTGGTTCATTTACGTCAATTTTTTGGAAACGACGAGATAACGCATGATCCTTTTCAAATACCTGACGATATTCTTGGAAAGTCGTTGAACCGATGCAACGTAAAGTACCATTTGCCAAAGCTGGTTTAATGAGATTCGATGCATCCATAGTGCTACCCATACTTGAGCCAGCGCCAATGATCATATGAATTTCATCAATGAATAAAATCGCGTTTGGATTTTTCTTCAAAGCATTCAGCAATTGTTTTAAACGTTTTTCAAAATCACCACGGTATTTTGTACCCGCAACCAATGCACCAATGTCGAGACTATAGACTTCTGCATTGCTCAGTGGTTTTGGTGCTTTACCATTTACAATGAGCCAAGCAAGGCCTTCTGCAATTGAAGTTTTACCTACACCTGGATCACCGACTAACAACGGGTTGTTTTTACGACGGCGGCAAAGAATTTGTGCTGTACGCTCAATTTCTTTTTCACGACCAATGAGTGGGTCTGTTTTTCCTTTTTGCGCTTCAACATTTAAATTGAGCGTATAAAGTTCCAATGGCCCAGCATTGCCTGAGTTGCTTTCACCCTCAATGTCTTCAACTTCTTCTTCAACCTGAACTTCGTCTTTACGTGTCCCATGAGACAAGTATTGAGTCAAAGTTAAACGATTAATTTGATGACGTTTAAGTAAATAAACAGCAAAAGAATCACGCTCTGAGTACATTGCGACCAAAACATCCGCACCTTCGACAGTACGATCACCACCACTTGATTGCACGTGGAAAATTGCACGTTGCAAAATGCGGTCAAAACTTTCTGTTGGATGTGGAGCTTGCTCGCTATTTTCGCCAAGCTTAGGAGTATGTTGTTCTACATATTCTTCTAATTCTTTACGTAAAGAAACAATATCAGCTCCGCATGCCTTTAACGCATTCACAGCCGAATCGTTATCGAGTAAGGCTAATAGTAAGTGTTCAACTGTAAGAAACTCATGTCTCTTTTGACGAGCCATGCTAACAGCCAAACGTAATGATACTTCTAATTGACGACTGAGCATGTGACCCCCTTATGCTTTAGGCTCAATCTGGCAAAGTAATGGATGACCTTGCGATCGAGCGTAATTATTAACAAGGTTTGCCTTGGTTTCCGCGATGTCTCTTGGATATACCCCGGCAGTACCTTTACCTTCATAGTGTACTGTTAGCATTACTTGAGTTGCTTGGTCAAGATTCATTGCAAAGTATTGTTGTAAAATTTCAATTACAAAGTCCATTGGCGTGTAATCGTCGTTCAATAATACTACTGCATATAAGGGAGGACGCTTGAGTTCGGGAGGTGCTGTTTGAACAACAACCTCTCCGTCATGATCTTCGTTTTGCGAATCACTTAAGCGTGGATTGAAGTGCCAATCGACATAGCCAGACTGCTGAAAAGAAGCCTTAATATCTTTTAAATTTGTTTGACGCTTATTTGTTCGCATATGATGTTACTATTGTGAATTTGCTTCAGCTTGAGGAATTTCTGCAACAAAAGCAGAAGGTGTTTCGACAGGTTTGCCACGCTGCCAACTAAAACGTTTAATCACTGGTGTCTCAGAACCACCTGTTAAACGCACTTCAATATATTGAGGTGTAAAGCCCTTAGGCATTGTCCAACGGCCAGTCAAACGCTCAAAATCAGTGAAGTTAAAGTTCTTATCTTCAAGTGGCACAACCAAGACTTCAGTATCTTTAATCAGTCTTATTTCAACTGAACCTGAAGCACGGCGTTTGCTCGGGCTAACTTGCACCAGATCAAGCTGATATTCATAAGCATTTTCTGGTAATGGTTTAATTGCCAAATCCTGAATGGTTAAGCTTAATCCACCACGTTGTCTTAAAATTTCACGGTAGATATTACTCATACCTTGTTGTTGTGTTTTATCAGCATTGGCTTGATTAAGTGCTGTAAACAAGTCATTCGCATTTGTAACAGCAACATCACGCTCTTGTACAGCAGCATTCAAGCTTTTGTTGACTGCATCTAACGCTGTTTTTTGTTTTTGCACTACTTCAACCAATTGCTCTGCATCTGCATCGTAACCTACAACAGTTAAACCTTGACGGTGCCCAATTGTATAGCCGAGCGCAAAACAACCACTCATTAAAATAGCAGCACCAATAAACAAAGGCTTATTGGTGTTTAAAAATTTTTTCTTTTGCAACGAACTTTCTACAGAAGTCGTCTGTTCCGAGTTTTGCATCGTCATCTCAGTGTTTAAGATCAGAGTCAAGACACACATTTAAATCGAAATTTAAATGTGTGTGAAGCAAAAAAGAGTTTTTTATGGTAATAAACCAATCCCTTGTAAGCCTTCGTCTTCATTAAAGCCAAACATAAGGTTCATATTTTGTACAGCTTGACCAGATGCACCTTTTACAAGATTATCTTGAGCCGCCAAAATAATGAGTTTATTTGGTTGTGGTTTATATAAAGCAATACGTAATTCATTTGCTCCACGCACACTGCGTGTTTCAGGTGAACTATTCGCAGGCATGACATCTACAAATTTTTCATTTGCATAGAAGTTTTCATACAAAGCTTGTAAGTCTGCTTGCTTACCTGCCTCAGTCAAGTCCACATAAATTGTACTCAACATACCGCGAATCATTGGTACCAAATGCGGTACAAATAAGAGCCCTTCAAAGCCACCTTTTTGCCCAGCAATATTTTCTAATGCTTCGACAATCTCTGGATGGTGACGGTGACCTGCAACACCATACGCTTTAAAGTTATCGGCATTTTCACTGTAAATCATGCCTAAGCTTGCTTTACGGCCAGCACCAGAAACTCCTGATTTTGCATCAATAATAATATTTTTGGTTTCAATCAATGCTTGTGCAGATTTTAAAAGTGGAGCTAAACCTAATTGAACAGTTGTTGGGTAACAACCTGGATTACCAATGACTTGAGCCTGTTTAATTTTTTCACGATTTAACTCAGTTAAACCATAAACAGAATCTTTTAGTACATCTGGGCACGCATGTTCCATGCCATACCATTTTTCAAACTGTTCAAGATTTTGCAGGCGAAAGTCCGCTGCCAAATCAATAACTTTGGTCCCTGCTTCGATCAAATCTTTTGCATGCTGCATCGCAACACCATGTGGGGTCGCAAAGAATACAACATCACATTCTTTTAATGCATCAATGTTTAAATCTGAAAATTGAAGATCTGTATGCCCGCGTAAGTTTGGGAACATATCAGCAACTGGTTTGCCTGCTTCTGTACGTGAAGTCAGAACCCGAACCTGCGCTTTTGGATGTCGTAATAAAATACGTAATAGTTCAACGCCTGTATAACCAGTTCCACCAACAATTCCGACAGAAATCACGTGCATTACCTCAAATATTGAATCTATACTTGCGGTAGTATGACAGGATGTCCAGGCTTACAAAACCATTTCATGCTTGGTAATTTTAATTTTTTTATTTTTTAACGTTAATTACATAGCACTTGCTGGTCTGTCAGAACCAAACAAATATCAGTAAATAAATACCAGATTCATTTTGGAGAGCTAGGATGCTTGATCAATCAAAACAAACAAAGTTGTGCACTTATCTCGGCCTTAGTACTTTAATTTTAAGCGTAGCCCTTGTTGGATGTGGTGGTGGCAGTAGTAGCGGAGGTTCATCTAGTACCCCAACACCAACTGTGCCAACTCCTGAAGTTATGACAAATTTTACGCTTAAAACCCCTGTCGAAATGCGCAATGTTCAACTCAAAGTCTATGACAATACCGACAATACTATTTTGATCGATACCCAAGTTGCCAGTTTAACAAGTTATAATATTAAACTTCCAAGTACCAAGTTGAATCGGCTTTATCGAGTAGAAGTCACAACTCAAGCTTCATCTCAAGTATTTGATCCAATTAATTCTAAATATGAGAATCTTTCTGGTGTCTATCACGCTTTTATTACCCCAAGTTCAATAAGTAATAAAACTCAACTGATTAGTCCAAGTTCAGAAGCAATTTATCAGCGTGCTGTAATCCGATCAGGACAACTCCCACAAGAAACGATAGATCCAACCCGTATTGAACAATCACATGTTGATTTGGCTTCTCAAGATGTTTACAACGCCCTTATTAGCGCGTTTAAAGATGCTGCCATTCCAAGCTTAAGCCCAGCTAGCCCACTGACTGTGCTAAATTTATTACAGTATTCAACAAAACAACCAAGTAGTTATGTAGATAGCTATCTGAGCTTTGGATATTTACAATATTGGAATACGATTCATGGTAGTACCAATGCATATCAAGAACTTACAAATAGTCTTGCAACCGATTTAAAAGATGGATATTTAGACGGCAAAAAACTTAATGGTGACAATACGACCATGACACCTATTTTTAGTCCATCGCCAGATAATATTGACCCTGTAAAAAATACGCTTTTGGACATAGCAACCAATCAAAAAGCGTCTCGCGATTATTTTGCTACCAATTTAAAAGCTGCCACATTGCAACTAGCAGATGCACAAAGTCAGTCCAGTTTAGATCAACCAGGATATGTTCTTTTGCAGAAAAAACTCTATTCTGGAGTTGTGCCTTCTGGAAATACGACTGATTTTTTCCGTATAGATGGTGCGGGTGATTACCGACGTGCTGTTGGTTTTAGTGGTACTACGGCGACTTGTAATGGTTCAGCTTACCCGTGTAAACAAGGTTTAACCAGCATCAATATAGCTGACCCTAAACTCCCAGCCACAGACTATTTAGTCGGTCACCATGAAAACAACGCATCGGGCTGCCAACTTAATTTCCGTGCAAATGGCCAAATTGAGTTAATTCAAGGTTCACAAAGTTATCGTTCTGCCTTAAGCGCAGATAGTACAGATAACTTACTGCAAACAGACGCTGCAAGTTATAGCTACTTACTTAACTCAAGCTCATCTGAACCCAACAATTCAACACAGCAATATAATTTTATACAGCTACATATTAAAGCGAACAAAATTGTTAGTGCTCAAGCAGGCCTTGATAGCCGCAAAGCACCGGATGTATTACAGACAATACAATTAGAATGTAGCTTTAACTAAGCTGTGACATACCACCACGCAGGCAATGGATTACCTTTTAATTGTCTGCGATGCTGCATATAGTGAGGGTCGAACTTTGCAACTTCGGCCCAAAATGTAGGGCTATGATCGAAGTGTTTGGTATGTGCTAATTCATGAATACAAACATAACGGGTAATTTGAGCTGGCATAAGAACCAGTCCTGCATGTAACATAATATTATGCTGACTACTACAACTTCCCCAACGTGTTTTAGGACGTCGAATTGCACATTCGGCATAACTTAACCGTGTTTTTTGGCTAAGCTCTGACAAAAGAAGTGGCAACTCTTGTTTGGCATAAGCAATCACGGCATTTTGTAAAGCTTGGTAAGGTTGTTGGTCTTTAATAAATAAATAATTATTTTCCCAATCAAATTGAAAAATGCGATGTTGTTTTTGCACCACAACTTGAAAAGGTTGTTCTCTATTGAAAAAAGAAATTTCTGAAGGAATCTCAAATGACGTAGACTGAACGTGTTGCTGTTTACTCCACGTCTCGATCAGCCATTGTTCAGACTGCGCCAAAAACTGCTGAATTTGTTTCTTACTACAAAATAACGGAACAGTCAGCCGTATAGACGCAGGCTCAACACGTAAGCGCAATTTTCTTGCCCTTACGTGACGAACAATTTTAATTTCTGGCATTTCCACAGACATTACTGTGCTGTACGCTCTTCAATACCATTATTTGTCGCAACAATTGCAATTGTTGCAGGGTTTAACGCAAAAATACCGTTAGTAACAACACCCGGGATATTATTGATGGTTTTTTCCAAATCAATTGCATTTAAGATGTTCAAATTAAATACATCTAAAATAACGTTTCCGTTATCTGTTACCACACCTTCACGATAAACCGGGTCACCACCTAAGCTGACCAATTTACGAGCTACAGCAGAGCGCGCCATTGGAATTACTTCTACTGGTAATGGGAAATCACGACCAAGTTGATCAACCCATTTCGAATCATCAACGATACATACAAATTTTTTAGCAATTGAAGCTACAATTTTTTCACGAGTTAATGCTGCGCCGCCGCCTTTAATCATATGCATGTGACGATCAATCTCATCTGCACCGTCAACATAAGCATCAAGGCTGCCTACATGGTTCATATCAACCACTTCAATACCTAATTTTTTAAGACGATCTGCTGTTGCTTGCGAACTTGCCACAGCTGCCTCTAATTGTAGTTCAGGTAATAAATCAATTAAAAAATTTACAGTACTTCCAGTTCCTACCCCCAAAATGCCACCTTTGGGTAAGTGTTTTAAAGCAGCTTTAGCAGCAGCTTGTTTCTTTTCATCTTGGGTTGCATATAGGCTCATTACATCACTCAACTATTTTTTGACATTTATGCGCCAATAAACGGCGCAAATGCACAAGGGTTTGCTACAATAATTTCCTATTTTAAACTGTTATAGGGAAGATGAACATGCTGTCTCGTGTGGTACGACAAATTTTACAAGCAACGGTTTATGATGTTGCAATTGAAACACCTCTCGAAGCAGCTCCACGAATTAGTCAAAAATTAAATAATACAATTCGTTTTAAGCGTGAAGATTTACAACCTGTTTTTTCTTTTAAATTACGCGGTGCTTATAACCGTATTAGTCAAATACCGAAAGACCAACTTGAGCGTGGTGTAATCTGTGCATCTGCGGGTAACCATGCTCAAGGTGTAGCATTGTCCGGTCAACGTTTAGGCATTCCTGCAATTATTGTTATGCCAAGTACAACTCCTGACATTAAAGTTCAAGCAGTTAAACGCTTGGGTGGTCAAGTTGTATTACATGGTGATAGTTTTGATGTAGCAAATAAATACGCTCAGCAACGTGCCGAAGTTGAAGGTCTTGTATTCATTCCACCCTATGACGATGAACTTGTTATTGCTGGTCAAGGCACAATTGCAAATGAAATCTTACGTCAATGGCGTGATGTAGAATATGTGTTTGTTGCTGTAGGTGGCGGTGGCCTAATTTCAGGTGTAGCAGCTTACCTAGGTGAAGTTGCACCCCATGTGAAAATTATTGGCGTTGAATATGAAGAGTCTGCTTGCTTAAAAGCAGCACTAGAAGCAAATGAACGCGTAATCTTGCCACATGTAGGCTTATTTGCAGACGGTACTGCTGTTGCACAAATTGGTGCTTTGCCGTTTGATATTATTCGTCTTCGCAAATCTGATAACTCAGGTCCAATTGTTGACCCAGACATTGTGACTGTAAATACAGATGAAATCTGTGCTGCAATTAAAGATACTTTTGATGAAAACCGTAGCATTGTTGAACCATCAGGTGCAATGGCGTTAGCTGGTATTAAAAAATATGTAGCTGAGCATAAAATTAGCGGTAAAAACATGGTGTCGATTGTTTGTGGTGCCAACATGAACTTTGACCGCTTACGTTACATTGCAGAGCGTACTGAACTCGGTGAACAACGTGAAGCAATTTACGCGGTTACACTTTCTGAAGAAAAAGGTGCATTCTTAGGTTTCTGCCGTGCCCTACAAGGCCGCAATATTACCGAGTTTAACTACCGCGCAAATAACACAGAAGAAGCACAAGTTTTTGTGGGTATTAGCTTAAAAGGTGGTGATGCTGAACGCCATGAAATTTTAGAGCAGCTTAAACAGCAAAATTATGTTGTCGATGATTTATCTGATGATGAAGTTGCTAAATTGCATATCCGTTACTTAATTGGTGGTCATGCCAATCTGGATGATGAAAGATTGTTCCGTGTTGAATTCCCTGAACGTCCGGGCGCATTACTCACCTTCTTAACTCGTTTAGGTCCAACCCACAATATTACCTTATTCCATTACCGTAACCACGGTGCTGCTGAAGGTCGTGTATTGGTTGGCTTACAAGCCACAGATGCCAAACAAAATCCAGATGGCTTAATTGAAACCCTAGAGCAAATTAGTTATCCATATGCAGAAATTACTGACAATGTGGGCTATAAGCGTTTCTTAAAATAATCTCTGATTTTGATAAAAAAGCTGACATATTTGTCGGCTTTTTTATGATTTAAGCCCAATATTTTCTATATTTACATTGCTTCTCTTTATCTCAAAGAAAATATCATTAAAAATAAAGCCCTAATTAAGTATAAAAGGTTATTTATGGCACAGTTCGCGGTCATCGGCTTGGGAAGTTTTGGAGCAACAGTTGCTCAAGAACTCACAAAATTAAATCATGATGTTATTGGCATTGATACAGTCAAAAAGAATGTTGAAAATCTTGCCGACGTTTTAACTCATGCTGTCATTGCTGATGCTACAGATGAACATGTACTAGATGAATTAAACATTCAAAATTGTGATGCGGTTGTTGTTGCAATTGGTGAAGATATTGAGGCCAGTATTTTATGCGTGCTGAATTTAAAAAATCTTGGTATTGATAAAATTTGGGTAAAAGCAAAGACAAAGGCCCATCACACAATTTTGTCTCACCTTAATATCAACAAAATCATTCATCCTGAAGAAGATATGGGTGTACGTGTTGCACAAGCACTCAATTACCCAATGGTAAGTCGTTATATGTCTTTAGATGATGATCACTATATTGTGAAAATTGATATTCCAGAGAAATTAAATGGCATTAATTTGTATGGGATTATGCAGCAAGCGCCACAAGTTAAAACATTAATTGTAAAACGAAAGCAGCAGATTTTATTTGAAACTGAAGAGACTTTTACCTTACAAACGCATGATATTCTTATTTTGGAAGGTCATTTACAGCAACTTAAAAAACTCTCTAATTGTTTCCTATAAAAACGAACCAAAAATATGTCTCTTAAGCCTAAACCACATAAAACACTAAATCTAAGTCCACCTTCACTTTTAGCACTGGGCTTTCTAGGCTTTATTGTCTTTGGCACATTATTGCTTAAACTTCCAATTGCCAATAACGGTCATGTCAGCTGGATGGATGCACTGTTTACGGCAACCTCAGCAGTTACCATTACTGGATTATCTGTTTTAAATATTCATGAATCTTTTACGCTTTTTGGGCAAGTCATTATTTTATTACTAATTCAGTCCGGTGGTTTAGGCTTCATGACTTTTGCCATTTTGGCCGCACTAAGCCTTTCGCCTAAAATTGGTCTTAAACAGCAAATGATGGCCCAAGACAGCCTTGGCCAAACCAGTTTATCAAAAGTGACTTTTGTGGCTAAAGGAGTTGTGACCTACACTCTCCTATTTGAACTGATTGGAATAGTCATTCTCACGTGCGCATTTACGCCTGCTTTTGGCTTCGCTCGTGGTTTGTATTATGCAATGTTTTATAGTATCTCTTCGTTTAATAATGCCGGTTTTTCATTGTTTAATAACAGTTTAATGGGATTTCAAAACAACTATGTGATCTGTCTTACGGTGAGTTTACTTTATACAATAGGTGGACTTGGTTTTTTAGTTCTCATGGACATTAAACAAAATAAAAAATGGAAAAAACTTAGCCCAAACAGCAAACTGATTTTAACGACTATTGCCATTATTAATTTAGTCGCTTTTATTTTAATTTGGGCTATGGAAGCACAAAACCCTCATACATTAGGCATGCTAAGCGTAGGTGATCAAGCTTTACATGCGTGGTTTCAAGCGACTGTTCCGCGATCTTCCGGGTTTAACACCATTGATACAGGAGCAATGACCAATAGCAGCTCTTTGCTTATGATGCTACTGATGTTCATTGGTGGTGGTTCATTAAGTACTGCTGGCGGTATAAAAGTAGGTACTTTTGTCATATTGGTTTTAAGTGTACTGTCCTTTTTAAGACGTACCGATGAAATCAGGGTTTTCAATCATTCTGTTTCCCACGAAACCACTTATAAGGCCTTAGCTGTTACCGCGATTACCAGCATCCTCATATTTATTGGGTTCTTTATACTTTTGCTGTTAGAACCGAAAGCCGACTTTATGAACTTATTATTTGAAGTAGTATCGGCAGCATGCACAGTTGGACTCTCTCGTGGTATTACACCAGATTTACACAATGGTAGCCTATTTATCTTAAGCCTACTTATGTTTGCAGGAAGACTTGGACCTTTAACTCTGGCATATTTGATCGCCACACCTAAAAAGAGTCGCCTCAAACATCCTCAGGCCAACATTCAAATTGGTTAATAAAAAAAGCCGCTGTAAAAAGCGGCTTTTTTATAGGTTTTAACTTAGTACCAGTTCATGAGTGAAACACCCAAACCTGCATAAGTTGCACGGTGGTTATAGTCAATTAAGCTTTCACCATATCCATTAAATAGCTGGAAGTGACCACGCAACTTACCACTGATTGGAAATGCCCAGTCAAACTGAACCGCACCATGAGAGTCATCACCACCTTTTAAAGAGTGACGTAGCATTAGCGAGAAGTCATTGTCTTTCCACTTATAAAAAGCGGTTAAATCACCTCGACCAATATAATCTTCAATATCAGGGTTATTATCATCTTTACTTGCTTCGTTAATACGTACCCAAGGACGAAGCATTACGGCAAAATTACCGCGCTCTAAGCCCACATTAAAGATGACACGGTTCCAGCTACGAGATAACGGATCTGAACGACCATTTGATTGGTGATTTAAAGTTACACCTAATAAACGACCATCTAAACCAAGCAACTCATAGTTTGTTCTAAACATTAAGCTTGCTTCAGGCTCATAATTCGTTTCACGGAAAGGACGAGATTCTTCAGAGTTAAATGTCTGCCAACGTGATGATTGAGTATAACCCACCCATAAATCACCATTGTTACCGAAAATATTTTCCCAAGCTTTCGTTTTTAAAGAAATTTGAAATTTAGTTTCCGTAGATTTCAAATCTTGAGCTTCTTTAACGGTGTTATTGGGATTTGGGCTACTTGGAAATTCATTTTTATCGCTGGTCCAAAATACAGGCAGCAAATAGACAGGCTGATAAGCTCGAATGTTCCAAACACCAAGTTTACTTTTTTCAGATAACTCCCAACGTTGGTCTAATAAAGAAGTAGTAGGTTCAATTTTCGGAGCCTTCCCTATTACTTTAATATTACTAACCGTATCTACAACCTTCTCTTTAAATGTTTCAGGCTGAACAGCAGGTTTATCAATTTTCTTAACAGGCTCTGGTACTGCTGCAGCTTGAACAGCCGGTAAAGCCGAGGGCTTAAATACAGAGTCATAACAAGCTAGGCGATCAGCATTTGAAGCGAGGGCAACACATGCATCTACGGTCGCAGGTTTTACAGGGGCTAAGGTGTCAGCATATGCCACCGACGCACATAAACAGCTAAGCAGGGTTCCCATACTTAGCTGTAATGATGTGCGTTCAAATTGTCTGAACGCCATGTTCATCTCCAATTTTTATTTTAATTAACTTGTTTAATCGTAAAGCCCAATTGTTGCAATTCATCACGTTTTGCAAAAGGTGCAACCACAGCTTTTACAGGTGTTTGTTCAATTAAATATTGACGCGCAACACGTTGTAAGTCTTCTAAAGTCACATGCAATAATCTTTCACGTAATGTACGACGGAAAGTTGGAGTTCTTGCATGTAACAGTGCATAACATGCTGTAATTGCTTCACCAGCTGGTGAACCAGGTTTGTCCATACTCGCCACCAAACCAAGAATTGCTTCTTCAAGCTGATGAGGTTGTTGCTCTGTATTTAACAACCATTGCACGCTCGCTTCAAAGTCTTTAAACGTCTCAGCTAAACGTGGGTCACGGTAACTAAAGAAACGGAATGAACATGCATTTCCATCATAACTAGCACCACCACCATAAGCACCACCTTTTTCACGAATAGCGCTGTGCAAGAAACCATTACGCAAGTAGGCTGCTAACACCATTAAAGGCGCTGCATCTGGATGAGATACGTCCACAGCTTGATATGCAGAAGCACAGAACTGAACATTGGTTTGAATTAACCAAGCTTCATGTTCATTATCGTTTTCTTGCTCAACTTGAGTTAACTCAGTTGCTGCTGTATCAACGTTTAGCTTATCCCAAACATTTTGAATTTCTTCGACTAAACGCTCTGACTGGTGCTCTTCACATACCAACAAGAACTGTTTAGGTGCTTGCAATAATTTGGTATGGATATGCTTCAATTCAGCAATAAGTGCATCATAAGCGCCATCGTCTTGGGTAATTTTAGTAACAAGCTCACCTAACCAATTTAATGCACCTAAGCCAGTGTTTTGATAGTCGCGTTGAGCTAATGCGCTCATGTTACGAGAAGCAATTTGCATCGCATAACTATGGCCCGCGCCCGACAAACGAGACTGCCAACGTGTCTTACGTTGTTGCAATAACTCAATAATTCGCTCTTTTTCATCAAAACGAAGTTGTTCAAATGCTAGTTTTAATAAATGAATTGCATCGAACTTCTGAGTTAAAGATTTAGTCGTTAAAGTTAACCAAGCACTAATTTTGTCTTTATCGTCAACTTTACTGCGTAACGAAGCACCCATTCCCAAACCACCACTTACAGCTGTTTGTAAGTTTTGGAGCTCAAGATAATCGTACTCACCTGCACCAACCTCTCCCATTAAAATAGAGAGCAAATTGAAGTATGGTGATTTAACCACATCATCAGGAATCTGAATAAGTACTTGTTGATAGTAAATACCATTCGTTCCAGCATGATACAAATTCAACGGCGTATCCATTCGATTACAGATAATTTCACGCAATTGACCTTGTACAATATGCAAGTCAGCCGGAACGTCTTCTAGACCTACTTTTGGTAATAGCTCAAGATTGTCTGGCGTATCTTGACGTTCTTGTAATGCTTTGGTTTTAGCAATGATCTCTGCTTTGTCTTCTTCAGTGAGCTTTTCACCAATCGCAGCTAAACGTGCTTTTTCAGCTTCTTGCTCTTTTACTGACTTGGTTGCATCCGGTACTAAAGTCATTTGTACGCGGTGCGGGTTATCTAACAAATGCGTTTGAATCAGGTTAGATAACCACATTGGGTCTTGAAGTTCTTCTTTGACTTGAGCAATCGCACTGTCAACATCCCAAATCTGAATTGGGTCATTATGGTGAATAACGCCACTTAAACCATTTAAAATTAGGCTTAAACCATACGGCGTACCATCACCATTAATTTCACGTTGATGCAACTCGATTTGATGCAAAATCGCATCAACCAAAGCCGAATCAATTGGTTTTGCAGCTACTTCACGTAAAATATTTAAAACACCATCTTTGAAGCTTTCAGCAAACTCTGGGTTTGAACCTTGAACGCCACAATAGAATGTCATTTCAAAGTTACTGTCATCTACGCCCATTAATGGACCAGTCGACTGAGCATAACCACAAGTTTCTAAATAATGACGTAGTGGCGACGCTGAGTTTTCAAGTAAAACACCTTCGACCAAACGCATACCTAGACGTAGTTTGATATCACTCGCTTGTGGTAATAACCAAGACAATACATGGTAAGTTTTATCTTTTAAATCATCGCCATCAACAGCATAGTTTTCTGTAACTTCTACAGGTGCTGTTAAACGTTTTTCTGGTTTTGAATATAAAGTTGTGCCCGCAGCAAACTTATGTAGAGCTAGTTTTTCAAATTGCTCTTGTAACTCATACGCCGTTTGGTTACCGAAGGTCATAAATACTGCATTACTTGGATGGTAATGAGTTTTATAAAATTCGACTAACTGTTCATACGTTAAGTCAGGAATATCTTTTGGATCACCACCTGAGTTGTAGTGATATGTAGTTTCAGGAAATAAATGATGAGCCAACTGATGATAAAGTTGGTCAGACGGCGCACTCATCGCACCTTTCATTTCATTGAACACTACGCCTTTATATACAGGCTGATCATTTTCAAGTTCAATACGAATACCTTCTTGAGCAAAATCAAGAGGATTTAAATTTGCTGAAAAAGCAGCATCTAGATAAACAGAGAGTAAGTTTTGGAAATCTTTCTTATTTTGTGTTGCAAATGGATATGCTGTCCAATCTGCTGCTGTAAACGCGTTCATAAATGTATTTAATGAACGGCGAATCATTAAAAAGAATGGGTCACGTACAGGAAACTTTTCAGAACCACATAAAGCGGTATGCTCTAAAATATGTGCAGTTCCTTTAGAGTCCATCGGTTGTGTTCTGAACGCAACAAGGAATACATTTTCATCATAATCAGTTGCCAAGTGATAATGCACCGCACCTGTGACTTTATGCTTATATTCAGACACTAAAATATCTAATGCTTCAACATGGTGCTGACGTAGCAACTGAAACGCAGGGTGAACAGTTTGAGAAATGGTTTCAGTGACATCTACAGTCATGTGATCTCCTAACATATCGGATAAGTGAATAAGTCTCATTATAGCCTGAGTCGGCTTGAGATTGGCGAACAAAAGCCAAGTAAAATACTATGTTTTTGTTGAGTATTAGTTTTCATGGGCATAGCTTTGATATCAAGCACATAGCCAGCTTAGTTGTATCCTAGCAGAACAAAACCTTTTAATACTATCTATATCCTATACAACAAATAAAAAAGCTCATCATTTCGATGAGCTTTTTTGATATTTTTTTAATTAAAAACGATAGCGAAGAGCAACTTGTGCATTTAATGGGTCACCCATCATGTTTGAATCATTTGCTCCACTATGACCTGAAACAAAATAATCGCGATCAAACAAGTTATTTAAGTTCAAGTTCACATCATAACGTTCACTTTGATAACCTAAGGCCGCATTCACAACTGCATAACCCGGTAAAACATTTTTGTTATCTGGTGCACTAAAGCGCGATGATTCACCACGACCACCTACAGCCGCATACCAATGATCATTAATTTGATATTTTAACCACAGGTTAGCAGTGTTGTTTGGTGTAAGCGCTGAGTGATTCCCCGTAAATCCAATAGTCGACTTTTCAATCTTACCATCCATATAAGAATAGCCAGCTAGCACTGACAACTGATCAGTCAACTGACCTGCTAATGAAAGTTCAACACCTTTAGTTTTTTGCTCACCCGCTAACAGTGCTTGATTTGGATTAGCCGGATCTTGGTTTTGAATATTAGTTTGGCTCATTTCAAACAAAGCCAATGTCACATTCAATTGATCATTTACATCCCACTTCGCACCCACCTCATAATTTTCAGTTTTTGTGGGACTTAAATCAGCACTATTTGTATATAAAACAAATGAATCAGCTAAAGGTTGGAAAGAACGGTTATAAGAAGTATAAAGTGAAAGATTGTTTACTGGCTGATAAACCAATCCGATTCGTGGAGAATAGGTGTTATCAGTTCTATTTAATATTTGAGACTTCACTTTATCATTGCGATCTTGAGATAGATTGTCATAACGTAAACCAACTAAAACTTTAAGCTGGTCTGTCACTGTCATTAAGTCTTGCAGATACACGCCGTAGTTTTCAAAGGTATTGCTATTGTTATTACGCGCAACTGTTGTTCCGGTATTAATAGGTGCCCAGTACTCTAATTTAGGATCATATAAATCAGTGGTTGTTTTAGCACCTTGCCAAAGTATCTCATCTTTATGCTGCTTACTATATTCAGCACCAATTAAGGTATTGTGCTTTAAGAAACCTGTATTAAATAAAGCGCTCAACTCTTGCTGAACATACACACCATCTTCATTACGCAAGCGTTTATTTTGAGTCAAAGTAATTTTTGATTTATCAGCAGGATGCGTATCAACACTATATTGACGGTCTAATGAGTAGTTATAGTGGCGAACTGCACCATGATATTTGAGTTGATCATTAAACTCATGATCCAAACTTATAGTTTGACTTGAGATTTCAGTGTCAACATCCCCGACTTCTTTACCGTTTAATGCACCATAAAAAGTTTTAGGATTTGTCTTAACAGGTTTACCTGTAATTGGATCTGTCGGGAAGCCTTGATCAGCTAAACGATCATCATGCAAATAGTCAGCCTGAAGTAAAAGTTTAGTTTTATCGCTAATATCCCACTGTACTGATGGAGCCACCGCCTGACGTTTTAAAAAGGCCTGATCACGATAACCATCTGAGTCTTCAACTGCACCAGTTAAACGAACCTTAACATTCTCTGCTACTTTTTCATTCACATCGACTTCTGCACGGCGTTGACCTGTAGTACTACCAATCAGGCTCACTTCACGCAAAGATTGATCCATTGGTTTTTTATTAATTTTATTGACCAAACCACCCGCTGAACCACGCCCATAAAGTACAGAGGCAGGTCCTTTTAATACTTCAACTCGCTCAACATTCGACATATCACGAAAATACAATGCATCGTCGCGAATACCATCTACATAATTATCTGTGATTGCTGAGAAACCACGAATCATGACCTGATCACGTTGTCCATCACCGACACTAAAGCTCAAACCAGCAACGTTTTGCAAGGCACCTTGCATAGATGTCACTGTCTGCTCTCTTAAAATTTGTTTCGGTACAACATTTACAATTTGAGGAACATCTTTTAATTGCATAAGTCCTTTAGTTGCACTTGATGCTTGTCCCACTTCTTGTTTTAAACTGATTTCCTTCTCAGCTTTTACTGAAATTGTTGGAAGGTTGGTTACCGCCTGTGAGTCTGCTTCTGCAGCATATACTTGGCCTGTTATAACCCCAACTGACGAAATAAATAAAATAGAACGTTTCATGTAAGTTCGCTATGAATAATTTCAGGCGAAGTTTCAATGAAATACTATACGTTTGTAAATATTATCAAGAATCATTATTAATTGATAATATTTATTAAAAAGAATATTTCAATTGCTTAGGCAAACAATAAAACTCTGCTAGCCGCTGAATTACCTGAATTTTATTCAACAAACTACAGCAAATGTGAGCAATGGTGTAAACTTATCGATCTGATTTTTTATTCTGTGACAACACATATGGCAACTGTAGATCTTTTTGCAATTGGTAATGCATTAATCGACCAAGAATTTAAAGTGTCTGATGATTTTCTTAGTCAGCAAGGCTTACAAAAAGGCACAATGCAGTTGTCTGATGGTGAAACACAATCTGCTTTATATGAAAATTTAAAGCAAACTCAAGATTATAAAGGCCAAGCAAGTGGCGGCTCTGCTGCGAACACAACTGTAGCCTTTAGTGCATTAGGTGGTAGCGCTTTTTATGGCTGTCGTGTTGGTCATGATCAATTAGGTGAAATTTACCTACAAGGTCTAAATGATGCAGGCATCCAAACCACGCCAAAGTCAATCAGTGAAGGTGTAACAGGTACCTGTATGGTACTTATTAGCCCAGACTCTGAGCGTACCATGCATACCTATTTAGGTATTACGGCTGAACTCTCTCAAGATCAAATCGATTTTGAGCCACTTAAAACAGCAAAATGGCTTTATATTGAAGGTTATCTTTCTACAAGTGAAACAGCTCGTAAAGCAGTAAAACAAGCTCGAGAAATTGCAAAAGCTAACGGTGTTAAAATCGCTTTATCTTTATCAGACCCAGCAATGGTTCAATATGCCCGTGAAGGCTTAGAAGAACTTATGGATGATGGTGTAGATTTATTGTTCTGTAATGAGCAAGAAGCTTTAATGTATACCAATACCGCTACAGTTGAAGATGCTCTCACTCAATTGCGTTTTAAAAACCATACTGTTGTGATTACGCAAAGTGCAAAAGGTGCTCTAGTTGCCAACCCAACTCAACATTTCCATGTTCCAGGCCGTCATGTCGAAGCTGTAGATACAAATGGTGCTGGTGATGCTTTTGCGGGTGCATTCCTTTATGCATTAAACCATCAAGAAGACTTAACTGCTGCTGCACAGTTAGCCATCTTAATTTCGAGTGAAGTTGTGTCTCAATTTGGTCCTCGTTTAGCCATTAATGACTATGCTAAACTTCTCGAAAATTTTCAGAAGGAATGTGCTTGAAATGGAAAGGATCTGTATGACGGAAGAAGTTCCTGAGCGTGAAGCTAAAGCTTTTGACACTTTACAAGGAACGACTATTTTCATTACACAGCGTGATGGCTCATTCTATGCCTATCAGAATTTATGCCCACATTTACAAACCGAACTTGAATATTTAGAAAATCAATTTTTAGACCAAGACAAAGAATATATTCAATGCTCTACTCACGGTGCTTTATTCAATGTGGAAACAGGCGAATGTATTTCAGGTCCTTGTTTAGGTGATTTTTTAAATAAAGTTGAGATTAAAGTACATTCAGATGGCGGTATTTATATCGTAGACTGAGATCATCAACATTAGAGTTTCTACCATGGCTGATTTCTTCTTTAATTATTATCTTATGCCATTTCATTTAAGTGTTGTGGCTTTGATATTGCTCAGCGTGGTAGAAACCATTGGTATGTATATTGGGTTACGTCCAAGCCAACTACTAAAAAAAATTGCACCAGATTGGCTTACTAACTCGCCATTACTGAATGTTAAGTTTTCTAAAGCTCTAATTTTCGTTTTTTTACTTATTAATTTCAGCTTTGCAGGTTATTTCTTACAACTCTCTTTCTTTGCAATACAGCATTACTTTATCACCCCATTTTACTTAATTATTCCTGCACTGGTCATCGCAATCTTTTTTACTGTGTTTATGATCCACTGTCTTGACCAAGTGATTAAACCAAAGCTTACCCATACTAATTACAATCTGTTAGGGCGATTAGCGACTATTTCCAGTGGTAGTGCCAGACCCGGTTTTTCAGCTCAAGCGCGTGTCCGTGATGAGTTCGGTCAATTACACTATGTACAAGTTGAGCCAGAATTTGGTGAGTTAGAACTATATTCTCAAGTGATTCTTATTAAAGTTCATAAAAGCCATTACGTTGCCAAGAAAATTTCTCTCTCAAACGATCTTTTCGCTCCTGATTAATTATTTTTAATTTCTGTAGCCTTTCATCGCTTTTTACAGGCTTTATTACTTCTCTCTATCCTATTATTTTTTTAATTAAAATTAATCCAACTATTTTAGTTTGAAATAAAATCACCTTTATTATATCCAACCATTTTAATCAGAATTAAATTTAATCATACTATTTTAATCAACTTAATATACTTATTTACAAGTGTTTTAGTTGGATTTAATAATCAATCCATACTATTTTAGTTAGATATTTTATTTAAAATTATTTAAATATACAAGTTATTGTTTTATATAAAAAAGATAATTAAGTTTTTATTTAAAATATATTTATTGTTTATTTTTAATATATTTTGATTAATAATGAAATTAATATGTATCGAGGTTTATTTTATGAGCCTTAAAAATCTAGATATTAATGCCAAATTAGTTAGAGAAATTACGATTATTCTAATAATTAAAGTCGTGCTTCTCTTAACAATCAAACATATTTGGTTTGATGCTCCCACTATCCCCAAAAATTTCGACAATCAAGTCGCTGAGCATATTGCAGGCGATAACACTTCCCACATTAAGGAGACACGTTGATGATTTCTGAAAGCGTGGTTGATCTTTCGCGGTTCCAATTTGCGATGACCGCAATGTATCACTTTCTTTTCGTACCTTTGACCCTAGGCCTTGCGTTTATTCTGGCCATTATGGAAACAACTTACGTGATATCTGGTAAAGAAATTTACAAAGATATGACTAAGTTTTGGGGAAAATTATTTGGTATTAACTTTGCTTTAGGTGTAACTACAGGCTTAACCATGGAGTTCCAATTCGGGACAAACTGGGCATATTACTCACACTATGTAGGTGATATTTTTGGTGCACCACTGGCAATTGAAGGCTTAATGGCATTCTTCCTTGAGTCGACATTTATCGGTTTATTCTTTTTCGGATGGGACCGTCTGAGCAAAGTACAACATTTAGGTGTAACTTGGTTAGTTGCTCTTGGCTCTAATATGTCAGCGCTTTGGATTTTGGTTGCGAATGGTTGGATGCAAAACCCTGTCGGTGCAGCATTTAACTTTGAAACCATGCGTATGGAGCTTGTTGATTTCGGTGCACTTATTTTCAATCCAGTTGCGCAAGTAAAATTTGTACATACTGTTTCTGCCGGATATGTAACTGGTGCGATTTTCGTACTCGCCATTTCAAGCTATTACTTGCTTAAAAAACGTGATCTTCCTTTTGCTCGCCGTTCATTTGCAATTGCCGCGATTTTCGGACTTGCTTCTACACTTTCAGTAATTTTGCTCGGTGATGAATCTGGTTATGAACTAGGTGATGTGCAAAAAACTAAACTCGCTGCAATTGAAGCTGAATGGGATACTCACCCTGCGCCTGCGCCATTTACATTATTTGGTATCCCCAACCATGAAGAAATGCGAACAGACTATGCAGTTAAGATTCCTTATGCATTAGGTTTAATTGCAACTCGCTCAACAACTAAAGAAGTTACTGGTCTTAAAGATCTCATGCAGCAGCATGAAGTTCGTATTCGTAACGGTATGCTTGCTTATGCTGAACTTGAAAAACTACGTGCTGGTGATCGCTCACCAGAATTATTGGCTTCATTTGAGAAAAACCAAAAAGATTTAGGTTATGGCCTACTTCTTAAAAAATATGCACCAAATGTCGTAGACGCAAGCGAACAAAATATTCAAGCCGCTGTCAAAGATACTGTTCCAAATGTGACTGCATTGTTCTTCTCTTTCCGTGCAATGGTTGCATCTGGTTTCTTAATGTTGCTTCTTTTCATTTTAGCCACTTGGGCTGTAGCAAAAAGAAATGCTGAAAATAAACCTTGGTTACTCAAATACGCATTGTTTGCATTACCTCTTCCGTGGATTGCAGCTCAAACAGGCTGGTATGTCGCTGAAGGAGGCCGTCAACCTTGGTCTATCGGTGAGATTTTACCGACACACTTATCAACTTCGAGTTTAAATACAGGTGATGTATGGGGCTCAATCCTCGCGTTAGCAGCGTTCTATACCGTCCTTTTAATTATTGAAATGTACTTAATGATTAAATTTGCTCGCTTAGGACCAAGTTCCCTTCACACTGGTAAATACCATTTTGAAAAGCAAGAACCTAAAGCATCTGTTAATGGGGAGGCTTTATCATGATTGAATACGAACTCCTAAAAATCATATGGTGGGTATTAGTTGGAGTCTTACTCATCGGGTTTGCTTTAACCGATGGCTTTGATATGGGCTCAATGGCACTCATGCCTTTTGTTGGTAAAACTGATAACGAACGTCGTGCTGCTATCAATACTATTGCACCGCACTGGGATGGTAATCAGGTCTGGTTTATTACCGCAGGTGGCGCATTGTTTGCAGCATGGCCAATGGTTTACGCAGTTGCATTCTCAGGAATGTACTGGGCCTTATTACTGGTACTATTTGCCCTATTTTTACGTCCTGTAGGTTTTGACTATCGTTCTAAACTTGAAAATACACAATGGCGTAGCTCATGGGACTGGGGACTTTGTATCGGTGGTGCTGTTCCAGCTCTTGTTTTTGGTGTGGCATTCGGTAATTTATTCTTAGGTATTCCGTTTAGTTTAGATAGCACATTACGCTCTGAATACTCAGGTAGCTTCTTTGCTCTTCTTAATCCGTTCGCCTTAGTTTGCGGTATTGTCAGTTTATCTATGTTATGTGCGCATGGTGGTGCTTGGCTTATGCTCCGCACAGACGGCGCTTTGAGACAACGTTCCGCTAAAGCCACCCAAATTATGGCAGCAGTATTCTTAGTTTGTTTCCTTGTGATTGGAGCATGGTTGTACTTCGGTCAAGTTCCTGGTTATAGCTATGCTGCAGCAATTAATCCAAATGCTGCTCTTAATCCTTTAGCTAAACAAGTCGTCACAAATAACAACCCAGGCTGGATGAACAACTACACTAGCTATCCAATCACTAAGGTTGCTCCAGTTGTCGCAATTTTAGGGGCAATTATTGCCTTCTTTACAGCATCAAAAGCAAAAGCAGGTTTAAGCTTTGCCGGTACAAGCTTAATGATTGTAGGTGCAATCTTAACTGCTGGGTTTGCTCTCTTCCCATTTTTATTGCCATCGAGTATTAACCCGAACTCTAGCTTAACAATGTGGGATGCTGTATCTAGTCACCGTACTTTAGGTGTTATGACTGTTGCTGCATGTATTTTTGTTCCAATCATTTTGCTCTATACAACTTGGTCGTATTACAAAATGTGGGGCGTGATTACCAACAAACATATCGAGTCAAACTCGCACAGCTTGTACTAATAAGGAGAAGCAAATGTGGTATTTCGCATGGATTCTTGGGATTTTGATGGCATGTTTTGCAGGTGTATTGAGCGCTCTTTATATCGAACACCATCAAAATTTAGATGAGGAATAAATCATGGCAAACGCAATGACAGCATCTAATCAACGAAAAGCTCAAGCATTTGCAATGGCCATTTCATTTCTGTTGGCATTGCCACTTGCTGCAATTTTACTGGTTCATCCTTCACTAATGTTAGATGCAAACGGACACTACAATCATAGCCAGCTTATGCTGGTCATGGTGGGGATTTCTGGAGGCTTCATTTATGGTGTTGGTTTTGTACCCCACTTCTGGTTATGGAAATGGTTGTTTAGTCCATGGATAGCTTGGCCTCTCATGCTTTTAGGCTATTACATCTGGTTTCTAACCTAAACAAAAAGGACCTCATTTGAGGTCCTTTTTCATTTCAATCAGCTTAATAGGTACAAGTGGAACTCCAACATCTGCTTCAAGTGGATATGGTTCTTGATTGCCTGTTTTTGTATATCCGCGTCTCTCATAATAACTAATTAGCTCTGAACGCACATTCAAAACATACATGATGGCACTGTCCAATTCCGGTACTTTGTGCAAAGCAAACTGTTCAGCGTACTCCAGAACCGAACGACCTACTTTCATATTCTGTAAATTAGGATCGGTACAGAATGTTCCTATCTCAACCGCGTTGTTTTGAAATGTAAGGCCTATGCATGCAGCAATTTGTGAAGAATTTATTTCTGCAACCAATAATACTGAGTTAGGTAATTCTAATTGCTGTTTCAATTGCTCTTGACTAATACGTTGGCCTTTTACAAATTCAACTTCAGTTGTCCAGCTTCTACTTTGTTGCGCTCTATAGGCCTGATTAATCAAATCTACAAGTGAGGGAATATCACTCACTTTAGCTAAACGGAAATTTAAATTTATCATAAATATACTTAGGCTATTTAAAATATTCTAAAAAATAAAGCCGATATTAAATCGGCTTTATTTTGAATAGCAATTGATTAATTTGATTGTTCAGCTAACCAAGCCATAAATTTTTGACGCTCAGCTTTAGAAGATTTTTGCCAAATTTCGACCAAACGCTGATCATTCGTTTGTGCCACACCTGCTGAAGGTACTGTTACGGCAATAGGTGCAGCAACTTGAGCTGTGGTCGGTTTTGCAGCTGCATATATGGCATCAGGTTGTTGCTTAGATGATTTAGTCGTGAAGTCAGTAACCTTACCTAACAAGCCTGTCGCAAACCAAGGTTTTGCTTCATTATTTGCACCAGTCTGTTGAACAACTAGTTCATTATTTGAATTATATACAGCGACTGTTGGTTGCTCAGCATATTTTTTTGCTTGTTCAAATTCTTTTGGAGCACCTACCATTGCAAGCTTATAGGTTTGACCATCTTTTAATGATGGTGTTTGAATTGTAACGACTCCAGACTTAACAATATCGTGTTCACCATTTAGATGTTCAAAGTATTCTTGATAACGCACACTTAGGTTCGTTGTACCGGCATCAACTTTGTAGTTATTCTTAGAAGAACGAAATAATCCTGAATTGACTTCTTGACCATTTACCGCAAGGATTACAATTTCCTCTGGTGCTGTAATTGTAACTGCTGAAAATACTGAACCGCTGAGTAATAAACCAATCGCAGCAACACTTAATCTTAAAGTCATCTGTTCACGTCTCTATAATATTTAATAGTTTCTAAAAACATGAGCAATATGCAATATGATTATGACGATTTTATGACACTTGTTCTTTTGACGAAGCTGCACTTAAAACTTTTAAAATATATTGTTGAATTATAATAAATATCTATTTTGATCGTTAATTTTAAACAAATAAAAAAAGAGTACCTAAGTGGTACTCTTTTCATTAACTAAAATTAGTTAAATGTTTTGAAACGATCTTCATCGCTAATGAATGCTTTCTCACCAGCTGGTGCTTCAACAGAACCAAATACTAACTGAGCACGTAATTTCCAAGTTGCAGGTACATCAAATGCTTCAGCAGCATCGGCGTCAACAACTGGGTTATAGTGTTGTAAAGACGCACCTAAACCAAGTTCTGAAAGTGCAGTCCAAGTCGCAAACTGAGCAATTGCACTTGAATGTTCAGACCAAACTGGGAAGTTATCTGCATATAATTCAAATTGCTCTTGTAAGCTTTTAACAACAGCTTGATCTTCATAAAATAGTACTGTACCGACACCAGCAACAAAGCTATCAATTTTTGCATTTGTACCAGCGAACGCATCTGCAGGAACAATTTTACGTAACGCTTCACGAACTAAGTTCCAAAATTTAGCATGTGATTCACCATAAAGGGTTACTACACGTGAAGATTGCGAGTTGAATGCTGATGGACTATGTTTAACCGCTTCACGAATTGTTTCTTCAATTTTTGTGCGATCTAATGCAACATTTTTACCAATTGCATAAATAGTACGACGGTTTTTAATTTTATCTAAGAAAGTAGACATTTTGTTATTTCCTACCTATTTGATTGACCATTGGCCGTTGTTTGGGAATGAATATAGTCTATGAAACTCATTTCTTATAATCAGCATTAAAAATATGACAGTTCGTTTTATTTTCGCAACAATAAAAAAAGATATAAATATAAAAAAACCTCACTATTTCGTGAGGTTTTTATAGATAAGCTGCAAATTATTTTTCTGTTTCAAATAATGCTGCAACAAATGATTTCGCCGAGAACGGTCTTAAATCATCAATTTTTTCACCCACGCCAATAAAACGAATTGGTACATGAGTACGGCTAGCAATATTAAACAGCACACCACCTTTTGCAGTGCCGTCCAACTTAGTAATAGTAATACCAGTTAAACCAACTGCCTGATCAAATTCTTGTACTTGGTTAATTGCATTTTGCCCTGTACCTGCATCTACTACTAACATAATTTCATGCGGTGCCGTTGCATCAATTTTTTGCATAACACGCTTAACTTTCTTAAGCTCTTCCATCAAGTTACTTTTGTTATGTAAGCGGCCTGCGGTGTCTGCAATCAATACATCAATACCTTTAGCTCGCGCACTTTCAAAAGCATCAAAAATAACCGAAGCGCTGTCTGCGCCATGACCTTGAGCAACAACGGAAATATCGTTACGCTCACCCCAAATTTGTAATTGTTCAGTAGCAGCTGCACGGAATGTATCACCTGCTGCCAGCATTACTTTCTTGCCTTCGCCTTGCAAACGCTTAGCTAATTTACCAATAGTCGTTGTTTTTCCAACGCCATTTACACCCACCATTAAAATCACATAAGGCGATTTATTTGGGTCAATATGTAAAGGCTTCACACGTGGAGCAAGTAAAGCAACCAACTCTTCTTGTAAAGCTTTATAAAGCGAATGTGAGTAAATCAAATCGCCACGTGTAGTACGTTCAGTTAAGTTGGTAATAATCGTTTTTGTTGCCTCAACACCAATATCTGCAACTAATAATTGCTCTTCAACTTCTTCAAGCAACTCATCATCAATTTCTTTACCACCAATTAAGATATTGACCATACCATCGGTAAAATTACGACGAGTTTTAGTCAAACCTTCTTTCATTCGGCCAAAGAAACCAGACTTTGGTTGCTCTGGTTCAGTTGAAGGTGTAGCTTCAACAATTTCTTCAGCTTTTACTTCTTGCTTAACAGGTGACTCAACGATAGGAACATCGATAGCAGGTAAATTAGGCAATGTGACATCGTCATCCCCGATCTCAGCATCTATCAAGAATTTATTTTGCATATTCGATTGTTGTTGCATGCCGATTCCTTGAAAAGCAGCGTGTTAAAAAACAGAAAGTTTAGCATAAATTCAAGTTTTTGCCTGCTCCAATAGCGAGCAAAACCTTGTTGAAATAAAGACAGTATTTATTGAGTATCTTCTTGTGCTAACGCAGGATATTCCTTGATGTGATCATGTTCAAACTGATAAGCATGCATTAGCTTTAAATACTCTGCTCTATGAATTTTTGATTGAGCCATAATCAACTCAGCCATATCTTGAGTTCTAGGATATGTCGCCTGCCGTGAAAGTTGCACAATACGTTGATACTGTTCTGAGTTGACAGGACGAAGTAATGCTAAATAAGACAGCATAAAAATACAGCCAATGATAATAATCACAACCAGATTAAAACATTGGTCTGCCTTGAACTCAGACTTTAATTTAAGAAAATTTTCTTTGAATGTGAGCATGACCTACCTCTAATTTATGTAGTGTAGGGTTCAATGCACTTCAGCACAAGGTCAAAATCCAGTAAGGCTCTATTCTTTATCCTTACTGGATGACAAACTTTAGCTTATTAAAGAGCGAATTACAGAGAAGTATAAGATTGCTGCAATAATTACTAAAACCAGTAACATAGCAAAAATGCTTAAACCTTCTTCTGCATCAGCCGGGTGCAATTCATCTTCATCTGCAATTTTTCTAAGCTCACCATCATATACATTATAGAATCGAGCTTTTTGGTCAGGGGCTAATTGACGAGCATAGTCAAAAACACGTTTACGTTGTGCTAGACAATAGTCCCCTAAATGAATTTCTTGATGGAAAATTGCTTCATCTAATAATTTACGATGGTAATGGGCAAGCTCTATGATTTGCTCCTCTTTAGGAGGAGTATCAAAAACAAAGCCATCGATAGTATTTGTCATAGTTATTCTCCTTGTCTTTTATTCTCATATTGATTTTACTCAAAATTATTTGTGAATAATGTTTAATCATGTATCCTAATAGTGAACTAACTGATGCCGATCAATAGTTGACAAATCCATTAATTTGTAATATTAGTTTAACAATTCTAAGTTACATTAGTTCAAAGGCAGTGGCCTTTAGAAAAAGTAATCATAATTAAAATAAGGAGTTTTATATGATTCAACGTATCTCTCATCATGATTTAGAACATGTATACGCAACTGCGGTTAACACAATTCACTCTCAAATGAATTTCCAAGATGCGGTTGCACAGTTAGAAGAAGTTGCTCGTGCTGGTCACGGTAAAGCTGCTCTGTTCTTAGCAGAACTATATTATCAAGGTTTCCGTGTAGAACGTGACTCCATGAAAGCACAATATTGGCAGAAGTTGGCCACGATGCAAGCATAAATAAACGTCACTTAGGTGGCGTTTTTTTATACCTGTAAAAAGTTCAATATAAATTAACCATAACTATGTTCATCTTGCGCTTCGCCAAAGCTTTAGCCGCTTTGTCTTGCTCAGGTGGCATTTTTTTATGCCTGTAAAAAACCAAAGTTATCTATTTATCTACGGACTTACTTGGCCACTTCAGTCGCGGCTCCAGTATTACCTTTTTTGGGCATTGATCTATATAGATATTTCGAGCCATCAATATTTGTTTACGATTTGACACCTGTTTAAACTGAAATGTCATGTGGTTTTCTTATAATAAGCAAGACAAGTTGAAAACCTTTAAATTTAAAATGAACAGTTTAACTAATCTACAACCGGTTTCTAAAGACTTGATGATCAAGATTTATATTTTAAGAACCATGATGTACTGTGGGGTTCTTTGGGGACTATTTGATGAAGGCTGGGCTATAAAATCAGATCAGGAAGATTTTATTTTCCCGTTTTGGTTAAATGGAGTTCAAGCACATCGATATGCCAAAACTCATTGGCCTAATTACAAGCCAAGAAAAATTACCCCTAAAGACTTCCATGAATCTTTATTACCTACTTTAACACGGTTGAAAGTAACCCCTGCTTTATTTAACTCATCTCATCGTAAGTTGAAGTTATCCACTCAACAAATGCATCATTTCTTTTTTAATCATCCGAAATGGCAGGTAGCTTAAAGTTTTAAGCTACCAAATTTAGAGTACTTTTTGAGCGCTTAAGCATAAAACTTATATTTGAATGACTCGTTAGTCTTTGCATTTTTTAAAAATCGAGCTAATTTAAATCAAAATGATAAAACAACAGGACAGAAGAAATGACTATCGTTGCACAAGTAATTAAGAACAAATCTGAACAAGCGATTTTTACAATTTCACCCGAAGCAACTGTCCTCGAAGCAATTACGATTATGGCTGAAAAAGGTATTGGTGCTTTAGTCGTAGCCGAAGGTGAAAAAGTTGTCGGAATATTATCTGAACGTGATTACACACGAAAAGTAACACTTATGGAGCGTTCGTCTTATAGCACTACCGTTGCCGAAATTATGACGGCAAAAGTAATTACGGTAGGTTTAAATAATACAGTTGAAGAATGTTTACAGCTCATGACCGATCGTCACTTACGTCACTTACCTGTATTGGATAATGGAAAATTGGTTGGTTTTATTTCAATTGGTGACTTAGTTAAAGCCGCTATGGAAGACCAAAAAGTTTTGATTGAACAATTAAAACAATATATTTCGGGCTAAATAAAAAAATAAAAATGGGCGATTAACGCCCATTTTTATTACCTTTAATACTTAAAGATAATTCGTAATTAAAGCGACTAAACGCTCTAGCAAAATATCGGCTTGAGCTTGTGTCATATTAATTGGAGGTAATAAACGAACCACAGAACCTGCAGTAACGTTAATAATAAGCTTGTATTCATCACGAGCAATCGCAACAAGCTCAGCACAATCTTTAGGTAGTTGAATCCCAATCATCATACCGAAACCACGTACTTGTACGTTCTTACCAGATAATTGGGCACGTAATTGGTCAACAATATAGTTACCCACTACTGCTGCATTCTCTATTGCATTTTCCTTCTGAATCGTATCAATTACGGTATAAACCACACGAGAGCCCAATACCGTACCGCCATAAGTCGAACCATGGCTTCCAGGCCCTAACAAACCTACAGCTTTACCTTGAGTCATTACAGCACCCACTGGAAAACCATTACCTAAACCTTTTGCAGTGGTTAAAACATCCGGAATAATATTTGTATGTTGATATGCGAAGTATTTACCTGTACGACCATTACCAGTTTGGATTTCATCCAGCATCATCAACCAGTTATGCTGATTACAAAGGTGGCGAACTTCTTCTAAATAGCTAAACCCTTGTGGCGCGGTATTAATGCCGCCTTCGCCCTGAATCGGCTCAATCAAAATAGCAACGATATCGGGATGTTGTAAGGCTGCTTCTTGAATCGCTTCAATATCACCAAATGGCACCCGAATAAAGCCTTCAACCAAAGGAGCAAAGCCATCTTGTACTTTCTTGTTCCCTGTTGCAGAAAGTGTAGCTAAAGTACGGCCATGAAATGATTGCTCAGCAACAATAATTTTTGGCAGGCTTATACCTTGTTGAGTACCAAATTTACGCGCAATTTTAATTGCACCTTCATTTGACTCAGCACCACTGTTTGAAAAGAAGATTTCTTCCATACCCGAAACTTCAGCAAGCTTTTGAGCTGCCGCAGTTTGCCAAGGAATTTCAAATAAATTACTTGTATGTACGAGTGTAGCTGCTTGTTCTGCAATTGCCTCTGCAATAGCTGGATGAGCGTGTCCTAAACCACATACAGCAATACCAGTAAGTGCATCTAAATATTCTGTACCATCTTGTGTATAAAGATATGCCCCTCGGCCTCGGACAAAACTGATCGCTTGGCGACCATAAGTAGCCATTAAGTGTGTTGGTTGATCAGGTTGTACTGGAGCTAGGGTAATATCAGTCATCACGAACTCTGTCTGTATGAGGTTTTAAGAAGGGTTTATATAAACAAAAACTTGCGCTGATGAAAAGTCTCATCACTCATTTATCTAAAATTTCGTCTGCTTTTTACTATCACTTCGGTTTATACAATAAAATATTGAATATTCTATGCAACTTTAAGCAACAAGGTGGTTTGCAAAGCAATGTGAACACCCCCTATAATGCTGCAAGATTAGTTGAGGATCTACATATGACTGAACAAGCACGTGATACTGAAGCGTTAATTCGCGATCAAATTGCGAAGCATCCCGTTTTACTTTACATGAAAGGCACTCCACAGTTTCCACAATGTGGTTTCTCTGCACGTGCAGTAGAGGCGCTCAGTCAAATTGGTCGTCCATTTGCATATGTGAACATCTTAGAAAACCCTGATATTCGTGCAACTTTACCAAAAATTGCAAACTGGCCTACTTTCCCACAATTATGGGTAAATGGTGAGCTTATTGGTGGTAGTGATATCATGCTCGAAATGTTCCAAAATGGCGAATTAAAACCATTAATCGAACAATACAGCGCAGCTCCAGAAGCGTAATAATAAAAAAGCCAATCGAAAGATTGGCTTTTTTATACTCATGAATTTAACAATCACTTATACCCACATAACGATATAAACCATCTACACCAAGATCTGCTTTTAAAATAGTTAGATTTTTATAGGGTGTTGTAGTGATGGATTCAAAAATATTCATATCCGGATTTTCATGTAATTCATCGACATTTTGAACCATACATTCTTCAAAACGATCGGCTACGAATTCAAACCCTAAATCCATTGCGATAAATAATGTATGTTCACAAGGTTGAACGTACTGTTCTTGTGTCCAATCAATAACCGCAAGCTTACAAATTGGACAAAGAATATTGGCCGCTGCATTCTGTAATTCAACTAACTGGTAAGACATACTTTAAAAAAATCGAGAAAAATACATTTTATGAAAAATAGTGTATGAACGCCATATTTGATTTTCAATTCCAAAAAATAAATTACAAAAACATTCCAATGTAATTACATTAAAATTTCAAATTATCTAAACTCCTCTTTTTAAGTCATATTTATAAGCTTTTTACAAAAAATTAAAATCAAACTTTATCGTTGCAAAACTAATAATGTAAAATCTTTAGTGTTGCATAAATAGGATATTTTAATGCTCACAGATCTTGATGATTTTTATTGTTTTGCCCTTGTTGTTGAGCATGGTGGATTTAGTGCTGCCGAACGTGTTACCGACATTCCAAAATCAAAATTAAGTCGTCGTGTTTATAATTTAGAGGAAAATTTAGGGGTTCGCTTAATTCAGCGTAGTTCTCGTCATTTTGCTGTTACCGATATTGGGATGGATATCTATAGACACGCACAAGTCATGATGAATGCTGCTCAAGCAGCCCATGATTTAGTTGATCACTTAAGTATTCAACCGAGAGGTGTAGTTAAAGTAAGTGTTCCAGTAGACATTGCACAAAACCAACTACCTAAAATTTTACCGGCATTCTTAAAAAAATACCCTGAGATTCGTTTACAACTGATTGTAAGTAACCGCCGCGTTGATGTTATTAATGAAGGGATTGATATTGCTCTACGGGTCAGATCTAAACTAGATGATGACCCTAGTCTGGTATTAAGACAGTTTGCGCTGATAGAACAAAGCCTCTTTGCAAGCCAAGCTTATTTAAATGAGTTTGGTAATATTAAATCACCTGATGAATTAAGTGATCATCGTATTTTAAGCTTGTCTGAAGAGCATTTAGATCAACAATTTATATTGCATGGCCCAGACAACCAACTGAAGAAAGTGAAAGTTAGTCCAACCATCATGGGAACAAATATCTACATGCTCGCCCAACTTGCGAGTCAAAATTGTGGTATTGCGTTGTTACCTGACACAGCGGCTGAAGACTTTGTGAAATCGGGGCAACTTGTGCAAATTTTGCCGGATTGGAAAGCAGCTCACGGTATATTCCATGCTGTTTATCCCTCTCGTAGAGGATTACTCCCAGCAGTGCGTGTATTTATTGATTATCTTGTGGAACAACTTTCAGAACATTAATAAATTAAGCTCCATAAAAAAAGTTCGATAAATTATCGAACTTTTTTATAACTATTAAATTTCCGGATAGCTTCCCACACCTTCTGGCCATGGTGTCAGTAATTCAAAACCTGTATCTGTAACAGCAACCATATGTTCCCATTGAGCAGATAAAGAAAGATCTTGAGTAATAACCGTCCAACCATCATTTAATTCTTTAACTTGAGGTTTCCCTGCATTAACCATAGGTTCAATCGTAAAGACCATACCTTTCTTCAGAACTAAACCTTGGCCACGTTGCCCATAATGCAGAATATTAGGTTGCTCATGGTAAACTTTACCAATACCATGCCCACAGTATTCACGGACAATACTATATCCTTCGCGATGAGCAACTGATTGAATGGCATAACCTATATCACCTAAAGTAGCTCCTGGTTTAACCGTGTGAATACCAGCAACCATCGCCTCATAGGTTGTTTCAACTAATTTTTTCGCATGCGGATTTACGTTGCCCACATAATACATACGGCTCGTATCGCCGAAATAGCCATCTTTGATAATTGCTACGTCAATATTAATAATATCGCCATCTTTTAAAACTTTATTTGGCGAAGGTATACCATGACAAACTACTTCATTTACTGAGGTACAAATTGTTTTTGTAAACCCATGATAACCAACATTGGCAGGAATAACTTTTAAAGTATTTACGATGTAATCATTGCAAATATTATCTAAATATTCAGTTGTTACACCTGGCTTAACGTACTTCCCTATCATTTCTAAAACTTGTGCAGCCAAACGCCCAGAAATTCTTAATTTTTCCAGATCTTGTTCAGTTTTAATTGTAACAGTAGAAGCTCTCATTCAATTTTATCCTCGTAGGGACTGTTTTTACCATGCCTACAAAAATGTTAGTTAATTTAGAGTATTTTAGAATGGATATAGGATAGGCGGAAAGCTTTAAATGCCCAAATATTCAACATTCATAATCGTATTTTATATTTTTATTTTTACATAATTTCCTTAAAAAGTCAGACTTAAAAACTGTTTTCTTTACTTCTTTCAATGATTTTTCAATTAGATAACTTAACCAGTTGATATTTTTCATATCTCTGAATGATTTTTAAGTCCTGAAAAAAAGCTTTTTCACATAAAATAGCGCTTGATCATGCTCTCTTTTGCTCTAAAATTCTTTCTTTTTCGTTAAATTTAATTTATGCAACAACTTCGTACCGGAGATATTATTGCCTTAGGTTTTATGACCTTTGCTCTCTTTATTGGAGCTGGCAATATTATCTTTCCTCCCATTGTGGCACAACAAGCCGGTGATCACGTATGGCTAGCTGCCATAGGCTTTTTGATTACTGCCGTTGGCTTACCCGTAATTACGATTATGGCACTCTCTCGTATGCAGGGTTCCATTGAAATCATTAGTTCACCTTTAGGTCGTATCGCAAGTCTGATTTTAACAGTGGTTTGTTATTTATCAGTTGGCCCTTTATTTGCTACGCCACGTACTGCAACAGTTTCTTATGAAATTGGCTTTTCGTCATACTTTGGAACATCAAGCAGTAGTCTTCTAATTTACAGTGCGATTTACTTTGCATTTGTAACTGTTGTTTCTTTATATCCAAACAAGCTTTTAGATACAGTTGGACATGTTCTAGCACCTCTAAAAATTATCGCTTTAGCAATTTTAGGTATTGCAGCGGTTATGATTCCTGCGGGCTATGTTCCTGCGCCAATTAATCATTATGTGAACTCTCCTGTTTCAGAAGGTTTCGTAAATGGTTATCTCACTATGGACACTTTAGGTGCCTTAGTATTTGGTATCGTTATTATTCAAGCGATTTATTCGCGTGGTGTTACTGATAAAAAACTAGTAACTAAGTATGCAATTATTGCTAGTCTTATCTCAGGTGTTGGTCTTACTTTAGTTTACTTAAGCTTATTTAAATTAGGTTTAGGTAGCCATGAAGTCGCTCCAAATGCAGCGAATGGTGCTGTAATCCTACATGCATATGTTCAACATGCGTTTGGAAACATGGGTTCATTATTCTTAACTGGCCTCATTTTCTTAGCCTGTATGGTTACTGCAATTGGTTTAACTTGTGCATGTGGTGAATATTTTGCCCAACTCACTAAGTTACCGTATAAGCTTTTAGTTTTCATCTTAGTTGGTTTCTCTTTCATTATTTCTAATCTTGGATTGACCAAACTCATTGCTGTATCAGTACCGGTTTTAAGTGCAATTTACCCACCTGCTATTGTGGTTATTATGCTCAGTTTCTTCTGGAAATTTTGGCATAAACCATCGTTTATTGTTGGTTCAGTAACAAGTATTGCTTTAATTTTCGGAATTATCGATGGTCTTAAAGTTGCTGGTTTTGGAGATAACCTTCCTACTTTCCTTCAACATTTACCATTAAATGAACAAAACTTGGCATGGTTGATCCCATCTTTAGTTGTTCTTGCGGTGACTACCATTATCGACAAAGTTAAACATAAAAGCATTTAATCTGGTGTTTTTTTGAAATCGAGTTTTACCCAAACATGATTTTATATATCGAATAAAATGCTGCGTTTACCCAACCAGCATTTTATTTCAAGCAGCAGTATTTAATGACAATTCAACTATAGATATAATTAATTTTTACTGTAATATTACACTAAAATAATTTTTAGCTTACTCAGGAAAGAAGAGCATAAATGAAAACTAAATATTACCTAACATTAGCAGATGCAGAGTTTTTAATGGAAGAAGCTCAAAAATATGCAATCGAACACAACTTCAAAGTCAGTATAGCCATTGTTGATGAAACAAGCTCTTTATTACTTATGAAACGCCTAGATGGTGCTTCTCCTCTCAGTACACATATATGTCTAGAAAAAGCTAAATGCTCATCAATGAGCGGCCGCCCTTCAAAATTTTACGAAGAACTTCTTCAAAATGGCCGTCTTGGTTTCTTAAGTCTGCCAAGTGCTAAAGGTATGCTAGAAGGCGGAAAAGCGATCATTTATGAAGGTCAGATTTTAGGCGCAATTGGTGTTTCTGGTGTCCAATCTTTTGAAGATGCTGAAATTGCACAACACGCAATTGATGTCTTCTTAAAGAAACAAAGCAACTAAATTAAATTGAGAGAAAAGAGAAATTATTACACTTTTCACCTAAAAATTTCTCTTTTCTAAAATATTAAGTATTTTATACAAAAATATTTAATATTTACCTTTCTTATACCTTAACTATTTATAAATATAGAGGTTTTCATAAAACTGTTCAAAAATTTTTCAATTGACTATTGAATTAAGCTAAAAATACAAGTACAACATTAAACTTATTCTTGACTAAAACATTCGGTTTTAGCGCAACCACAAGGAGGGATGGAGATGTTATCATTACATTTCAACAAACAAGTCTTCATTAACACTCTGAACAGTAAAGATTCAGTTGTTTATGGAGTAACGACGCTTGCTCTTATGCTGACTCTACTGTTTCAAGGTATGATTAAAGGGAATCTCAAACCCGAATACTTTATGTATGCCATGGTTGTTTCTTTCGTATTTTGTGTATGGGCCTTTGTCGACCACAAAATGCGAAAATTAGCTAAAAGACGACTTAGTCAACAGAAATAATAGAATTCAAAAATGGATGAGTAATCATCCATTTTTTATTTGCTTAAAAACAACAAGATCGTTCCCATAACCAAAATAGCAGTTGCTAGTAGCTCAGTAACAATTAAACCGATCATCATGAAAGTCATCAACCATGTCGGTAAACTAAAGTGCCCTAACCTATGAGGTTTTTTAAACTGATTGGTCGTATCCTGCAAAAACCCGTGGATGATATAAACTAAAATTGAGAAGCTAAAAAATAGTATATTTGCCAATACACACCATAAAGCAATATCTTCATTTAAAACCGTAAAATAACTTAATACAGCCAAGATGATTGTAGCTGCTGCATAAAGCAAACTGCTTCTATGTGCAATGTCTACATAATAATGTGCATGACTTAATTCAGAACGGCGAATTTGCCAATATTTCCATACTCCTGTTAACATTCCTATCCATAAAAAGACACCGCTAAAGACAATAGCCAACTGTACAGCTTTCGATATTTCCATCATTTCTTTTATTCGTTTTATTAAAATTTGAAGAGCTGTATAACATAAATCTTGACTTTGTAGTCACATTTTAATCAAGTTCCTTTTCAGAACTCATGTACATTAAGGTAAATGATTAGATAATTCACTTTAAATCTATGGATAAGACTTTTGAATCTTTTTGGATAACCTGTAAAGATGGTTATCAGCTTGCAGCTCAATTTCATCCTGCTCAAGGAAAGAAAACTGAACACCCTGTCCTTATTTGTCCAGCAACAGGTATTACTAAAAACTTTTATCATTCTTTTGCAACTTGGCTAAGTCAACAAGGCCACGATGTATTGAGTTTCGATTTCCGTGGTATTGGCGAGTCTCTACATGGAGCTTTAAAACAAAGTACCGCAAGTATTACCGACTGGGGAACACTTGATATCCCTGCTGCAATTGATGCTTTATTAGCAAAAACGAAAGCAAATCAAGTTATTCTTATTGGACACAGCGCGGGCGGACAATTACTAGGGGTCGTACCTAACTATAATAAAGTTGCAAAAGTAATAACGGTTGCAGGCTCAACTGGACATATTAAAGGCCTTAAAGGAAAAACCAAGTTTCTAGCACCAGTTATGTTTAATCTTATCTTCCCTATTTCTAGTGTTGTTAAAGGTTATGGTGCAACTCAATTCATTGGTATGGGAGAAAACCTACCTAAAAAAGTTGCTCAACAATGGCGAGAGTTTTGTAGCCGTCCCGGATATGTGAAAAATGCTATAGGCAGGACTATTTTTCATGATTTTCATTCAAATATTCAGTGTTCAATTACTGCTATTTGGGCTGATGATGATGAAATTGCAACCAAACGCAACGTACAAGAATTATTAAGTTTATATCCAAATGCAAATAAAAAAATGATTGAACTTAATCCAAAAGATTTAGGATATAAATCAATTGGCCATATGCTGTTATTTAAAAAATCACATCAAAAACTTTGGCCTATTTTAGAACAAGAAATAAATCATTAATCACCGCTTTTATTTTCGCCTCTAAGTCTGTAATCCGGCTTAGAGGTTTTTTTGTATTAAAAACGAGCAGCTTTTTACTTAAATGCGTCGATATACATTTAAAGTTCTGCTAAGGTAATTCATCTGAAGCTGTTGTCAAAACAGGTATATTTACTTGTTTAATGCAAACAGCTTCTTTTTTTCTGTTTTAGCTAAAGCCAAAGAAATTGTTCAAGGATAATTATGCTAGCACTAGAGCCTCAACATATTCATATGAATCAACGTGCTGTTGATAAAACACATGCATTAAAGTGTCTAGTAGATATATTAGAAAAAGATGGGTTAGTTACACCTGAATATATAACAGGACTCGTCAATCGTGAACAACAAAGCGCGACTTACTTAGGCCAAGGTATTGCTATTCCCCACGGTACACCTCAATCACGTGAATATATTTTAAAAACAGGTATTCGCTTAGCCCATTTTCCTGAAGGCGTGATCTGGGATGGAGAAAATAAAATCTATTTAGCTGTCGTGATTGCAGCGAAATCTGATGAACATTTACAAGTTTTGCAAATTCTTACTCGGGCATTAATGCATGATGTAAGTGAACAAGTAAAAAATGCTTCTAAACCCGAACAAATTATAGAATTGCTACAAGCTCAGCCATTATCTTTAGCGCTTCATGAAAATCTCATTCAAACCGAAATTGATGCGCAAGATATCGAAGACTTATTTTGGACAGCTTCTCAAACGCTAAAAAAACATAATTTTGTAAAATGTGGTTTTCTAAGTTCACTTGATCCAGAACAAGCCATTCAATTACAAGATCAAATTTGGTCTATTTCCAGCAATCACTTTGTTCAGCAACCTGCTATTAGCATTACTAAACCATCAAAGGTTTTAGAGCTAAATGGTAAAAAGCTAAATACACTCGTTTGTATTGCTGCTAATGACCAACTCGATAATGAAAGATTTAATCGTTTAATTGATATTTTATTTAACCCAGAGCAAGTTGCCGAGCTAGATAAAACTCAAACTCCAAACGAAATTGCAAAAATTATTGGAGCTGACGTTGTTCCTGACTGGCCTCAACGTTCAGTAGTACTGGCAAATGCACACGGCTTACATGCCCGACCAGCTACACACCTTGTCAATCTTACAAAAACCTTTCAAGGCGACATCCAAGTTGCAGTAGACGATGGTAGCTTTGTTTCTGCCAAAAGTTTAACTCGTCTTTTAGCGTTAGGTTGTAAGCGTGGCCAAACTCTACGTTTTATCGCTGAGCCAGAAACCGATGCCGTAGAGGCTTTAGATCAAGTTATTTTGGCAGTGCAGCAAGGCTTAGGTGAAGAAGTTGAAGCGCTACCTGTAACCAGTGAAACACCTGACCAGCTCCCTGCCCAAACGGCAATATCAAATGCTACGACATTAGCTAACAATACAGGAATCGCGGCATCAAGTGGCTTAGCTTTTGGCCCAGTACATGTGATTAAGCCGAAGGTTTATCAGTATGAACGTATGGGTTTAAGTGTAAAAGCTGAGAAAGAAAATTTAGATATTGCATTACATGCCGTAAAAAACAATATTCACCAAGTGATTGCCAAAGCGGATGCTTCTGAAATTAAACAAATCTTTCAAGCTCATTTAGAAATGCTTGATGATCCTGATTTAATTAATGGTGTATATCAAAAAATTAATCAAAATTTATCAGCACCAGCTGCGTGGCATGAACATATTGAAGCTGCTGCCAAAGCACAGGAAGCCTTACCAGACCGTTTGCTCGCTGAACGTGCAACAGACTTACGCGATATTGGTGATCGAGTCTTAACGCAGTTATGTGGTGAAGTGGTTATTGAAGAGCCTAAAGAGCCGTATATTTTAATTATGCATGATGTTGGGCCAAGCGATGTGGCTCGTCTTAACAAAGACCGCGTTGCAGGTATTTTAACTGCCATAGGCGGTGCAAGTGCTCATAGTGCAATTGTGGCACGTGCTTTAGGCATTCCAGCTATTGTTGGTGCTGGTGAACAAGTCTTGGAAATTGATCAGAAAAGTACCCTACTCATTAATGGTGACACGGGAACTTTTGTTTTAAATCCAGATACAGTTCAAATCGAACAAGCTAAGCAAGAGCGTGAGCAACAGCGTCAAATTCGTGAAGAAGCCGAACGTCATAGCCAAGAACCTGCTATTACTTTAGATCAACACCAAGTCGAAATTGCTGCCAATTTAGGTAAAGTTCAAGCAACAGCACAAGCAGTAGAATTTGGTGCAGAAGCGATTGGACTACTTCGTACAGAGCTGGTTTTCATGTCTCATAGCAGTGCACCGAGTGAAACTGTTCAAGAAGCTGACTACCGAGTAGTATTAGATGCACTTGCTGGCCGCCCACTTGTTGTACGAACATTAGACGTAGGTGGTGACAAACCCTTACCTTACCTACCAATTGCCGAGGAAGAAAACCCATTCTTAGGTTTAAGAGGGATTCGCCTAACCTTAAGACGTCCTGAGCTTTTAAGACAGCAATTAACTGCTTTGTTAAAAGCATCGGATAATCGTCCGTTACGAATTATGTTCCCTATGATTGGACGCGTTGAAGAATGGCGTGCTGCAAAAGCGATTCTTGATGAAGTAAGAGCTCAACATCCATGTGACAATTTACAAGTTGGCATTATGATTGAAGTTCCTTCTGCAGCTTTACTTGCGCCAATTCTTGCACAAGAAGTCGACTTTTTCAGTATCGGAACAAATGACCTAACTCAATATACTTTAGCGATTGACCGAGGTCACCCAATACTCTCAGCTGAAGCAGATGGATTGCACCCAAGTATTCTCAATTTGATTGATCAAACTATTAAAGCTGCCCACAAACACGGCAAATGGGTAGGAATCTGTGGTGAGCTTGCAGCAGACCCGAAAGCTGTACCTATTCTCATGGGATTGGGCGTGGACGAACTGAGTATGTCGCCAAATAGCATTCCACTAGTAAAAGCTCAAATTCGTACGCTGAGCTATAGTCATGCTCAAAAACTTGCGCAACAAGCTTTATTGTGTGATAGCGCCCCTGCTGTACGCCAGCTCTCTGAACAAGACTTATAAAATTGGGAATAGTAATGGCTAAAATTTTAACAGTTACTTTAAACCCTGCAATTGATGTAACCATCCAATTAAATGAGTTACAGGTAGGTGAAGTGAACCGACAAGAGTCGGTAGAAATTCATGCGGCTGGTAAAGGCCTTAATGTTGCACAAGTATTAAAAGACTTAGGTCACGATGTCATCGTAACCGGTTTTTTAGGCGAGCATAATCGACAAATTTTCGATACACATTTTACCCAAGCTCAATTTCAACCCGAATTCATTTATATTAATGGCGAAACACGTCAAAATATAAAAATTGCTGAGCATTCTGGGCGGATGACCGATTTAAACGGCAAAGGATTCTTTGTTTCTGAAACAGACAAACAAAGCCTATTTAATAAGATTGAATCTCTGTTACCACAAGTTGAAGTGGTTGCAATAGCTGGTAGCCTCCCCCAAGGTTTTAGTATTGATGAGTTACAACAACTTATTCAACTGATCAAAAAACAAAATAAAAAAGTTGCATTAGATACCAGCGGTAAAGCTTTGGTTGCCGCAATTGCATGTCAACCTTGGATGATCAAGCCTAATACGGATGAGCTCGTAGAAAGTTATCAACGTCCTGCAACAAGCTATTCTGAACAAAGAAAACTTTTTGACAGCTTAGCCGATATTGAGCATGTGGTGATTTCAATGGGTGAAGACGGCGTAAACTGGCTGCATGCCACCCACCCCCTACATGCTCAAGCACCAAAAGTTATTGTAAAAAGTACAGTCGGTGCTGGTGATTCCCTCTTAGCGGGTATGATCCACGGACTTGTAAGCCAACTATCTCCTGAAGAAACTTTAAAAACTGCGACAGCAATTGCAAGCCATGCTGTAACACAAATTGGTTTTCGAATTCCTAGTCCAGAGGTTCTAGACCAATTAAAAGCACAAACTACTATCAATTCATTGAGTGAATCTGATGCAAACTGCTAAACATTTATTATTTGTCACTAATAGTCCGCAACAGCAAGTCAATGCTTTGATTTTAGCTCGTAAACTTGCTTTAGTCGCAACACAACATGGCTATAAACACAGTGTTATTTCACTCGATGAATTTGGATCAAGTGATGACTTTAATCATGTGATTATTGTTGGGCAACAACCTAAAAACCTAAATATTTTTGGTCAAAGTGCTTTGTCTTTAGTGTCTATTCAAGATATTAAAGAAGATGCTGATAAAGCACTTTTAACGGCGCTTGAACACTCGAAACCAGCAAATGAATGGGATCAAAAACCTAAGCAGACTTCAAATGCAGCAACTCACTTTGTTGCAATTACTGCTTGTCCAACTGGAGTTGCCCATACATTTATGGCAGCTGAAGCGTTACAGCAAGGTGCAGAGAGACTTGGATATCAAATCGATGTAGAAACTCAAGGTTCTGTGGGTGCGAAGAATATTTTATCAGCACAAGCGATTGCGGACGCCGATATTGTTATTCTTGCCACTGACATTGAAGTCAACACAGACCGTTTTGTAGGTAAACGTGTTTATCGATGCAGTACTGGTTTTGCATTAAAACAAACCGACAAGGCCTTTGCTGAAGCAATTGCGAATGCACAAGTTTTAGAACAAGGTAAACAACAAGCTACAACGGAAAATAAAGATAAAACTGAAAAAGTTGGTGTGTATAAACACTTATTAACTGGTGTTTCTTATATGCTGCCTATGGTTGTTGCAGGCGGCCTGTTAATTGCACTTTCTTTATGTTTTGGTCTAAATGCAGCCGAACAAGCAGGCAGCCTACCAGCCATATTAAAACAGATTGGTGCGGCAGCATTTACCCTAATGGTACCGATGCTGTCGGGTTATATTGCATATTCCATTGCAGATCGTCCTGGCCTTGCACCAGGTTTAATTGGTGGGTTATTAGCAGCACAGCTACAAGCGGGCTTTTTAGGTGGCATTGTTTCGGGCTTCCTTGCAGGTTATATCGCATTATTTATTGCCAAAAAACTTAAACTACCAACTAGCTTAGAATCTCTTAAACCTATTTTAATTATTCCATTATTAGGAACATTATTTGTCGGTCTCATTATGTTCTATGTGGTTGGCCAACCAGTAGCACATATTTTTGAGTTAATGAAAGATTTCCTTAACAACATGGGCACCACAAATGCCGTATTAATGGGAATTATTCTGGCAAGTATGATGTGTATTGATTTAGGTGGCCCAATCAACAAAGCTGCTTATGCTTTTACAGTCGGTTTACTTACAACCAATACTTACATGCCAATGGCAGCCACTATGGCCGGCGGAATGGTTCCTGCAATAGGTATGGCAATTGCGACCTTCCTTGCTAGAAATAAATTTAGTACAGGTGAGAAAGATGCCGGTAAAGCTGCTTTCGTGCTTGGTTTATGCTTTATTTCAGAAGGTGCAATTCCATTTGCAGCAAAAGATCCAATGCGTGTTATTCCAACTTGTATTTTAGGTGGTGCAGTAACTGGCGCATTAGTTGCTCTATTTCACTGTGAACTTGTTACTCCACACGGCGGTGTATTTGTACTTCTGATTCCAAATGCAATCAATCATGCTTGGTTATATCTAGCAGCAATTGCAGCTGGAAGCATCGTAACGGGTGTAAGTTATGCCATCATTAAGAAGAACCAAGAAGAAAAGTTATTATCGAACGCATAGCTTATAAAAGGGAGAATTAATATTCTCCCTTTTTGTTTCTCAAATTATTTATTAATTTGAGTCGCACGTGCCATAACTTGTTCAGGAATATCTTGAGCTAATACCACTGCAAGAGTTGGCTTTTGATTAGATTCTTCTTTTAAGTTCTGAGCTTCTAAAACTGCATTGACATCTTTTGGAGCTAATCTATACATCGCTCCGGTAAATGGATCTACAATTAAAATTCCAATTAAGCCGCCAAAAAGAATATTACCAAAATACCAACCACTAGGTGTTCCTGTTACTTCTACAGTTTTAGTTTGATAACCAGCTTTACTAAAAGTTACTTCATATTTTTCAGGCTTAAAGTACCCAGCTCCTTTTTTCAAACTAACAGTAACAGGCGTTTGGCCAGTATGTATTTTCTTTCCTTTTCTATTTTTAATTTCAATAGAAGCTGACTCTGGCACACTTGTAAAGGTAACTACTTGCGAAGACCCAGTTATAATACTTGCACAGCCGTTTAAACCTAAAGTAAAAGCTAATACAGAAGTAACTAATATTTTTTTCATAATTAATACGCAAAAATTTTCATTTCTCATTTGAACGCGCACTATACCAAAAACAAACAAAAAAACAACAATAGTACAAAAC
>NZ_JBIUCS010000060.1:0-2801 GCF_044538485.1 Acinetobacter sp. ABJ_C5_2
CGACTGTTTGGGGTTGTATAGTCAAGTAATTAAGTGCATGTGGTGGATGCCTTGGCAGTCAGAGGCGATGAAAGACGTGATAGCCTGCGAAAAGCTCCGGGGAGGCGGCAAATATCCTTTGATCCGGAGATGTCTGAATGGGGGAACCCACCTACTTTAAGGTAGGTATTGCAACATGAATACATAGTGTTGCAAGGCGAACGAGGGGAAGTGAAACATCTCAGTACCCTTAGGAAAAGAAATCAATTGAGATTCCCTCAGTAGCGGCGAGCGAACGGGGATCAGCCCATTAAGTTATGTGTGTTTTAGTGGAACGCTCTGGGAAGTGCGAACGTAGAGGGTGATATTCCCGTACACGAAAGGGCACACATAATGATGACGAGTAGGGCGAGGCACGTGAAACCTTGTCTGAATATGGGGGGACCATCCTCCAAGGCTAAATACTCCTGACTGACCGATAGTGAACCAGTACCGTGAGGGAAAGGCGAAAAGAACCCCTGTGAGGGGAGTGAAATAGATCCTGAAACCGCATGCATACAAGCAGTGGGAGCACCTTCGTGGTGTGACTGCGTACCTTTTGTATAATGGGTCAGCGACTTATATTCAGTAGCGAGGTTAACCGTATAGGGGAGCCGTAGAGAAATCGAGTCTTAATAGGGCGTTTAGTTGCTGGGTATAGACCCGAAACCAGGCGATCTATCCATGAGCAGGTTGAAGGTTGGGTAACACTAACTGGAGGACCGAACCCACTGTCGTTGAAAAGCCAGGGGATGACTTGTGGATAGGGGTGAAAGGCTAATCAAGCCTGGTGATAGCTGGTTCTCCCCGAAAGCTATTTAGGTAGCGCCTCGGACGAATACCATAGGGGGTAGAGCACTGTTTCGGCTAGGGGGTCATCCCGACTTACCAAACCGATGCAAACTCCGAATACCTATGAGTACTATCCGGGAGACAGACTGCGGGTGCTAACGTCCGTAGTCAAGAGGAAAACAATCCAGACCGCCAGCTAAGGCCCCAAAATCATAGTTAAGTGGGAAACGATGTGGGAAGGCATAGACAGCTAGGAGGTTGGCTTAGAAGCAGCCACCCTTTAAAGAAAGCGTAATAGCTCACTAGTCGAGTCGGCCTGCGCGGAAGATGTAACGGGGCTAAAACTATGTGCCGAAGCTGCGGATTTGACATTAGTCAAGTGGTAGGGGAGCGTTCTGTAAGCCGATGAAGGTGTATTGAGAAGTATGCTGGAGGTATCAGAAGTGCGAATGCTGACGTGAGTAACGACAAAACGGGTGAAAAACCCGTTCGCCGAAAGACCAAGGGTTCCAGTCCAACGTTAATCGGGGCTGGGTGAGTCGACCCCTAAGGCGAGGCCGAAAGGCGTAGTCGATGGGAAATTGGTTAATATTCCAATACTTCTGTGTAATGCGATGAGAGGACGGAGAAGGTTAAGTCAGCCTGGCGTTGGTTGTCCAGGTGGAAGGATGTAGGTATGTATCTTAGGCAAATCCGGGGTACTCTATACTGAGATCCGATAGCAAGCTGTACTTGTACAGTGAAGTGGCTGATACCATGCTTCCAGGAAAAGTCTCTAAGCTTCAGTTACACAGGAATCGTACCCGAAACCGACACAGGTGGTCAGGTCGAGTAGACCAAGGCGCTTGAGAGAACTCTGCTGAAGGAACTAGGCAAAATGGTACCGTAACTTCGGGAGAAGGTACGCTGTTGTTGGTGATGGAACTTGCTTCCTGAGCTGATGACAGCCGCAGAAACCAGGCCGCTGCAACTGTTTATTAAAAACATAGCACTCTGCAAACACGAAAGTGGACGTATAGGGTGTGATGCCTGCCCGGTGCTGGAAGGTTAATTGATGGGGTTAGCGTAAGCGAAGCTCTTGATCGAAGCCCCAGTAAACGGCGGCCGTAACTATAACGGTCCTAAGGTAGCGAAATTCCTTGTCGGGTAAGTTCCGACCTGCACGAATGGCATAATGATGGCGGCGCTGTCTCCAGCAGAGGCTCAGTGAAATCGAAATCGCTGTGAAGATGCAGTGTACCCGCGGCTAGACGGAAAGACCCCGTGAACCTTTACTGCAGCTTGACACTGAACTTTGACCTTACTTGTGTAGGATAGGTGGGAGGCTTTGAAGTTGGAACGCTAGTTCCAATGGAGCCGTCCTTGAAATACCACCCTGGTAATGTTGAGGTTCTAACTCTGTCCCGTTATCCGGGACGAGGACCGTGTCTGGTGGGTAGTTTGACTGGGGCGGTCTCCTCCTAAAGAGTAACGGAGGAGTACGAAGGTGCGCTCAGCGTGGTCGGAAATCACGCGTAGAGTATAAAGGCAAAAGCGCGCTTAACTGCGAGACCCACAAGTCGAGCAGGTACGAAAGTAGGTCTTAGTGATCCGGTGGTTCTGTATGGAAGGGCCATCGCTCAACGGATAAAAGGTACTCTGGGGATAACAGGCTGATACCGCCCAAGAGTTCATATCGACGGCGGTGTTTGGCACCTCGATGTCGGCTCATCTCATCCTGGGGCTGAAGCAGGTCCCAAGGGTATGGCTGTTCGCCATTTAAAGAGGTACGCGAGCTGGGTTTAGAACGTCGTGAGACAGTTCGGTCCCTATCTACCGTGGGCGCTGGAAATTTGAGAGGATCTGCTCCTAGTACGAGAGGACCAGAGTGGACGAACCTCTGGTGTACCGGTTGTGACGCCAGTCGCATCGCCGGGTAGCTATGTTCGGAAGGGATAACCGCTGAAAGCATCTAAGCGGGAAGCCTACCTCAAGATAAGATTTCCCTAGGA
>NZ_JBIUCS010000061.1:0-2701 GCF_044538485.1 Acinetobacter sp. ABJ_C5_2
GAAATATATAAGAAAAAAAGAACAACGTATTGTAAATTTTATTAGTGTTTTGGGTGCTTTTAGTACTGGAGTTTTATTGGCTTCAGGTTTTTTTACAATAGTTTTGTAATTATTTTTTTTTATATTTCTATTTTAATTTAGTGGGGGGAATTAAATAACATTTTTTGTGACTTTATACTAAAAATACTTTAACTAGGGGTTTAAATGAGTTCTTCTTTAATTATACAAATTAATGAATTATATAGTAATGTTAATGATTTAAATTCAGCTATTTCACAGGGAGATGGAACAGGTATTGACCGGCAAATAGCTCAGCTTTCATTAGCTTCAACAACTTTAGGTGTTGGGATTACATTAGCAAATGCTAATAATAACTCCAATACGGCAGCAGGTTTAACTGGTTTAAAATATCAAGTTGATGCGGCCTTAACTGGTGCAGCTTTGACTCAAGCTATGATCAATATAGATCAAGGAAATTACCCTGGGGCAATTTCAAATACTCTGGCAGCAATGTCTACAGCAACAAGTCTCGCAGCTCTTGCAGTAGACAAACCTGGGTTAAGTGCGCAATTAAATGTACTTTCAGGATTTCTAGGGGTGGGTTCTAATATTGCAGAAAAAGGGCCACAAATAGCAGATGCTTTAGCTAATGCTCTTTCAGAAATACAGAAAATGCAACACGATGGAACATTCCCGGAACTAGACCCTGATTTATTGCCTGGTTTTGTTGGTGAAGTATTAGAGGGGTGGTCAAAAGAGTTTTATAGTTGGTTCCCAGATGATTGGAATCCGTGGAAAAATATCGATCCAAATAGTGATGGTGTCAAAAAATATCACATATATGATCCAGTTGTCTTAGATCTAGATGGAGATGGTATTGAAACGATTGCTGCTAATAAATGGTCTGGAACATTATTCGATCATGATAATGACGGTATTCGTACATCAACAGGTTGGGTTAGTTCGGATGATGGTATTTTAGTATTTGATCGCAATGGTGATGGTGTCATTAATAATGGTAGTGAACTCTTTGGTGACAGTGTAACTTTAAAGGATGGTAGTCAAGCAAGTAATGGTTATGCTGCTCTAGCTGAATTTGATAGCAATGGCGATGGTAAAGTAAATGCCGAAGATACGAACTTTGACCAGCTTAAAGTTTGGCGTGATTTGAATCAAGATGGAGTTAGTCAAACAGATGAACTATTTGGTTTGACGGAACTCGGGATTCAGTCTTTAAACTTGAATCATACAAATACTGAGACGGCTTTAGGTAATAACAATATTTTAGCTCAAACAGGTAGTTTTGAAAGTGTTGATGGTCAAACCCATATAATGGGAGATGTTAATTTTAGTTTTGATAGTATCTACAGTAGATTTAATAACACTATTGAATTAACAGCAGAACAACAACAAGCTGCAAATCTACATGGTGCTGGACGTGTTCGTGATCTCAGAGAAGCTGCTGCTTTATCTCCAGAGCTAGCAGAAACATTAAAAAATTATTCAAATGCAGAAACTAAGGCTGAGCAGTATGATTTATTAGACCAATTGATTTTAAATTGGGCGAAAACTGATCCAAATTTTAAAGAAGCAAATGAAGTGCGAATGGTATCTTGGGTTAAAACTGCTAATGAAGGTATCGCATTAACACCAGGACAAGCGGCAACAGTTACTTTAGTAGCACCATTGTCAAAAGAATCACAGGCAATATTGGATAAAATTCATCATATACTTCCAATATTAGATGCATTTTCTGGTTCAAAACCTTCACAGATTTATTATGAAAATGAAGCAGATATTAAAAATGTTTTTAACATTATAAATAATGCATATGTGAGTTTGAAAGAAGGTATTTATACGGGCTTGCTTTATCAAACTCGTTTAGATGATTATTTGGCAGAAATTAAACTCAATTTACAAGCAACAGATCCAGCTGAGCTATTTGATTATTCTGGGATTCAGGAAAAATTAGAGCAAATTTTTATAACTAACCCAGAGAAAGCATTTACCGATTTAAGTGATTTAGTAAATTATCATCCTGATATTTTAACCAATTGGTTACCAGAAGGAAAAACATTATTAATTCAATTCTTAAATGAAGTAATTGATCAAGGGTTATGGGACGATTTAGCATCTAAAGTTGATCTAAAAACATTAGACCAATCAGGTTTTATTATCGGAACAAAATTAGATGATACTTTAAATGGTACTAAAAATAATGACATATTGAATGGTGGTCGAGGCAATGACACGTTGAATGGTGGTGCTGGTCAGGATACCTTGATTGGTGGCAGTGGTAACGATGTCATGACAGGTGGTGATTATGAGAAAGATATTTATATCTTCCAGTCAGGTCATGGGCAGGACATTATCAATGATAAAAGCTATGACTGGACCAGTTTACAGTACTTCAATGATGTGAAATTTGAAGGTGCGAACTTTGCCGATGCCCAGTTCTTAAGAGTAGGCAATGATCTGGTGATCAAGGCCTATGGTACAGAAGACTCGGTAACCTTTAAAAATTACCTCGATCAGAATGACTCGTATAGCCGAGACTTTAATTTTATCTTTGCGGACAAGACGATTTCTACTTCGGAAATCACGGGTCTTACTATGCAGCTTAACGGCACGGATGGTAACGATGTACTGAATGGCTGGAAAGGTAAGGATATTCTGATTGGTGGCCTAGGGGATGACACAC
>NZ_JBIUCS010000062.1:0-2660 GCF_044538485.1 Acinetobacter sp. ABJ_C5_2
CAGTCACGGTTGATCCCGCTTCTGCTGTACCTGTCACTGGATCAGTGGCATTGATTGGATCAAGAACCGGTGCATTTGGTGCTGTGGTATCGATAGTCACCACTGCACCTGTTGTACCCACATTACCTGCAGGGTCGGTCGCTGTCACAGTTACCGTATGTGGTCCATCGGTCAACGCTGGAAGCGTATTGTCTGCAAGTGTCCAGGTGCCGTTGCCATTATTGGTTGCCGGATAGTTCACACCATCTACAGTCACCACCACTTTCGCAGTCGGATCATTCACTGTACCGCTTAACGCAGGTGTACTGTCGTTGGTTAATGTCGTGGTGACAGTCACAGTTGGTGCAACTGCATCTACTGTACCAGTTGAAGGAGTTGATGGGTTACCAGCAGGGTCGGTTGCAATAGCTGTAACTTTATCACCATCTTTAAGATCACCTGGGTTTGGCGCTGTCCATTTACCATCAGGGCCTGCAACGACAGTTGCTGTCGTACCATCAGGGAAAGTTACTTTAACTGTTGAACCTGGTTCTGCTGTACCTGTCACTGGATCAGTCGCATTGATTGGATCAATTACCGGTGCAGTTGGAGCTGTGGTATCGATAGTCACAACTGCATTTGTTGTACCTACATTACCTGCAGGGTCTGTTGCAGTCACAGTCACGGTATGTGGACCATCGGTCAACGCTGGAAGCGTATTGTCTGCAAGTGTCCAGGTGCCGTTGCCATTATTGGTTGCCGGATAGTTCACACCGTCTACAGTCACAACCACTTTTGCAGTCGGATCATTCACTGTACCGCTTAATGCAGGTGTACTGTCGTTGGTTAATGTCGTGGTGACAGTCACAGATGGTGCAACTGTATCTACTGTACCAGTTGAAGGAGTTGATGGGTTACCAGCAGGGTCGGTTGCAATAGCTGTAACTTTATCACCATCTTTAAGATCACCTGGGTTCGGCACAGTCCATTTACCATCAGGGCCTGCAACGACAGTTGCTGTCGTACCATCTGGGAAAGTCACTTTAACAGTTGAACCTGGTTCTGCTGTACCTGTGACTGGATTGGTCGCATTGATTGGATCAATTACCGGTGCAGTTGGGGCTGTGGTATCGATAGTCACAACTGCATTTGTTGTACCTACATTACCCGCAGGATCAGTTGCAGTCACAGTCACGGTGTGTGGACCATCGGTCAACGCTGGAAGCGTATTGTCTGCAAGTGTCCAGGTGCCGTTGCCATTATTGGTTGCCGGATAGCTCACACCATCTACAGTCACAACCAGTTTCGCAGTCGGATCATTCACTGTACCGCTTAACGCAGGTGTACTGTCGTTGGTTAATGTCGTGGTGACAGTCACAGTTGGTGCAACTGCATCTACTGTACCAGTTGAAGGAGTTGATGGGTTACCAGCAGGGTCGGTTGCAATAGCTGTAACTTTATCACCATCTTTAAGATCACCTGGGTTTGGCGCTGTCCATTTACCATCAGGGCCTGCAACGACAGTTGCTGTCGTACCATCAGGGAAAGTTACTTTAACTGTTGAACCTGGTTCTGCTGTACCTGTGACTGGATTGGTCGCATTGATTGGATCAATTACCGGTGCAGTTGGGGCTGTCGTATCTACTGTATAAGATTTTGACTCATTAATATTGCTGCTGTTACCTGCTGCATCAGTAAAAGTAACTTTTGCATCAATTGTTTTATCGCTATCTGCAATTAATCCACTGCCTGGTACAACTACACTCCACGTACCTGCTGCTTTGTCTACATTTGCAGTGTAAGTTACACCATTAACAACTACGGTAACGACAGTATTTGCAGCATCTGTCGGAATATTTTTTAAACTACCCGTAACAGTAACATTACCCGCAGCTTCCGTTGAATTAATAATATTATCTGAAGTTACAGGATCAACAGAGAAAGTAACGCCATTTGTATTTGGCGGCGTAGTATCTGCAGGAGAAGAGTCATTACTGCTACCACTATTTGATGCAGCAGCAATGATACCACCTGCAACAAGAGGTACTGCTGCCCACAACCATGGGTTCACACCTGCATCGTGATAAAGTAATGGCTGAATTGAAGAAATAGGTTGGTAAATAACATCAGACACTAATGCCTGCGGTGCTTCTGCTGGTAGAGCTGCTGGTAAATCTTCACCTAAAAGCGCTTGCGGCTCTACATCGCTGTCAGCATCCGCATCTGCATCGCTGTCAGCATCCGCATCATTTTCGGCATCTTTAAATTTTGCCCAAATGAGTTGGCCATTTTGGTCTTGAAAAACAAGACTATTATCGGCTGGCTCAGCTGTTCCACTAAAGAAGCCTTCAATAACAATAGTTTCACCATTTTTTAGGCGAATTACTGCATTGGTACCCTCCCTATTTACTACCAATACATCACTGGCAGCCACTTTTACCAACACAACTGATGCTTCTGAAAGTTTTGCAGAAGTTCCCTCTGTTGTTACCAAGGTTTTGTGACTGTCCTTGGCAATAATTTGTATCTCAGGCATATGTTCATTCCTTTTATATTATTGATTTAAATGATTTTTGTATAATTCTTTTTACTTAATGTTTTCGAGTTTTTGACCTACAACTTAAAAACATTAAGTAATGTGATCATTTTTACATTACCCACTTTAAAATAAAAAAAATAAA
>NZ_JBIUCS010000063.1:0-2582 GCF_044538485.1 Acinetobacter sp. ABJ_C5_2
GTCAGGATACCTTGATTGGTGGCAGTGGTAACGATGTCATGACAGGTGGTGATTATGAGAAAGATATTTATATCTTCCAGTCAGGTCATGGGCAGGACATTATCAATGATAAAAGCTATGACTGGACTTTCTTCAACCTATTTAATGATGTGAAATTTGAAGGTGCTAACTTTGCCGATGCCCAGTTCCTGAGAGTAGGCAATGATCTGGTGATCAAGGCCTATGGTACAGAAGATTCGGTGACTTTTAAGAACTATCTGAATGAGAGTGATTCCACTAGTCGAGACTTTAATTTTATCTTTGCGGACAAGACGATCTCTACTTCGGAGCTGACGGGTCTTACTATGCAGCTTAACGGCACGGATGGTAACGATGTAATGAATGGCTGGAAAGGTAAGGATATTCTGGTTGGCAGTCTTGGAGATGACACCTTAAATGGTGTAGCTGGAGATGACTGGCTAGAAGGTGGTACTGGAAATGACATCTTGAATGGTGGTGACGGCAATGATCTTCTGAATGGCGGTGCTGGGAATGACACACTAAATGGCGGTACTGGTGTTGATACTGCGATTTTCAAAATTTTAGAAGGTTTTGGAAATGATGCTACAGGCGGTAATGGTGTTGATACATGGTCAGACTTTAATGTTTCTCAAGGAGATAAAATTAATATTTCAGAGTTAATCATTGGTCAGGCTGGTAAAGAGAATCTTAATCAGTTTGTATCATTTGAAAAAAGCAGTTCAACAGTTACACTAAGTTTGGATAGAGATGGAAATGATGTAAATTATTCAGCTACCAAGCTATTAATTTTAAATAATCAAACAAATGTAGCTAGTTTGGACGATTTAATTAAAGCTGATGTATTTATAATTTAGTTTCATCACAGATACTTCGATTTAAATTTTAAAGACTGAATAAAAAAACCGCTATTAGATAGCGGTTTTTTTTTATTTACGACTTCTATAAAGAGTTCTCATACTCCACATACCCATCTTCAATTGCAGGAATAATCTCTACAAACTCAAAGTAGGGTACTGTACAAAACTCAGAGTCTCGAATCGCATCAATCACAAAATAATAATCTTGCAGAGATGTGGTCTCAAACACGGCAATATCACTCGCTTTAGTGCTAAACGCTTCAACGTCATACCACCGAACTTTTACAGTCGGGTACTTCTCAAAAATAGGTTCAAGCTTTTGTGTACTAAACTCAGCCCGCTTTTCACGAGCTAAAGCCAACCAAGCGGACAAGGCTCTTAAATGAATAAAAAAAGTATAGGTGCTAGACATAACCACTCCATGACTGAGCCGAGTTGTAGTTCAACTGAAAAGACAGCATTTGCTTGTCATATCAACATGACTCAGTCAGTATATGAGTGATTGCTCACATTAAATACTCGCATTTCGGCTCATGTCAGAAACACTTCCAGACCCACGCAAACGCCCGCGTCAAGCACGCTCAGTGGCTACCTTTGAAGCTATTTTAGAGGCGGCTGCTCGCATTTTAGAGTCTTTAGGCTTTGCTGGATTTAACACAAATGCCGTGGCTGAACTTGCTGGCGTAAGCATTGGTAGCCTATATCAATACTTTCCTTCTAAAGATGCTTTAATCGTCGAGTTAATTCGACGTGAGCGCGCCAAGCTATCAAATCATATTGTTGAGGCTATACAGCAACATGAAGCCGCAGACTTAAAAGAAAAATTAAAACTCATCATACAGGCTGCTGTGCAACATCAATTGAGCCGTCCACAGTTGGCACGAACACTAGAGTTTGCTTCTGAACTCATTGGAAAAGACATAGAGGAAAATGAGCATCAACACGAGCTAGAAACTATAATTTCTGATCTGTTTATACGTTCTGGCATTTCGCATGCGCAAATAGCTGCACAAGATGTGATTGCTTTAAGTAAAGGAATGATTAACGCAGCAGGTATAGCAGGGGAAAGTGATTTAAATCAGTTACAGCAGCGAGTTGAAAAGGCTGTACTTGGTTATTTGGGTTTGAGCTAGCGAACCTAATCCATGGTTTCTGTTTGTCATGTGACATATAAATTGTCATTTTCTATTTCAGTAATTCAAAAGTTTAGTAACTCTTATGACATATGATGGATTTAGATTAGATATTTATCTGCTTTAGAATTAATAGAGATTACATGAAATTGCTGAGATTTGATCAAAAACTAATCCTGAAAGGTGACAAATCATTAAAAAAGCCCAAGTACTATGAGTCGGGCTTTTTTTAAAAATAAGACTATGATTTATATCAGATAAAAAAATACCTTTCACATAAGCTGTATTATGTTAATTTTAAGAAAATTTAATCATCATTCTTTAGCTCAATTGTTTCTCTACAATTTTATATGCTTCGCTTGAGTAATCAAATTCCTTATATGTTTTCTGTGTATAGTACATTTCTGCATTAGGGTTGTTCTTAATATATGAAATTGCATATTTAATAAAAGCTAGTATATCAAATAAAACTAGTTCGCTTTCACAGTACCCATAATCAAAATTATTTTTTTGTTCAAAATCTAGAGAGAGTTTTTCTTTTATATCTTCTTCAAAGCGATAATCACTCTTT
>NZ_JBIUCS010000064.1:0-2513 GCF_044538485.1 Acinetobacter sp. ABJ_C5_2
ATTTATGATATAGCTTGTTGTCATGATTATGTGCAGGAAAATATGAATCTGTTTAAAGGCGGTTTTTCAGGATTTTCTTTTTTATCAAAAAAAGATGAAGATAAGGAGGAATATATTTTTTCAATTGATTTCCAAAATGATTTTTTTGGTAATATCTATATAAATTTTGATAATAAGTTTATAAATGGTTGCCATGAAGTAGATGATATAAATAAAGAGGATATAGAAGAGATCTATTTAAATGGATCTGCAAGAGTGTTAGGGGTAGATTTTTTTGAAAGATATACTAATTTAAAAAAAGAAGAAAAGATAATTATAAAAAATGAAATTGATAAAATAATTTTAAAGGAGTAGATCTTTATTTGTAATAAGTGCAAAAGGTAAATAATTATCAAAGATGATCATTGTTTTTCTTACTACTTAATTTAAGTGGTAATCTTTAATAAATTTTTTTAAAGTATATAATAGTGGGAGAATTAAGATTTGGATGATTTGATAGACCAATTATATGATTTGGAACTAGAGCAAGCATATTTTGTATACATAAAATTTTGCTATAAAATAATACCTTTATTAAGTAATATTAATTCAGAATATATTATAGAGTCTATTCAAAAAGCTAAGTCATTCTGGTTTGATAGCAAAAGCAATATTGATGAAAAAGAGATAATTAATAGAAGAGTAAAAATAATAAAATATATGGAAGAGAAATATATTGACTTTAATATTAATAGTGAGCCTGAACTAAAGTTTTCTATTATACCTTTATGGACCAAATCACCTTCTGAGGATGTAGGTGATAGTTTAGATTGGGCTTTTACATTGCTTAAAGTAATTAATATACCAGATGATATTGTTAAAACTAAACTATATGAAGCTTTAAATGATATACCTTTGTAAATAATGAAATTATTATGTAGGGCATTTTATTTACAAAGACTCGATTGGATTAATTAGGTGGAGATGATGAGGAAACAGGACTTCATTACAATCGTTATCGTTATTACTCGCCTTATGTGGGATGGTTTGTAAGTAAAGATCCAGTTGGGTTGCTGGGGGAGTAATGATTATGCTTATGCGCCAAGTCCTACAGAATGGCTTGATCCACTAGGATTTAGCTGTCAACAAATACCAAAAGGCTTTAAAAGCTTTGGTCAATTAAAGCGGTTTGGACAAGCGATGCGGGCAGGTTTTCTAAATTAGGATTTAAAGGTGCGACGATATATATGCAATGAAGTGCACATAGTGGTAGAAGTTTTGAGACGGGTAAAGCTTTTGATGATGGAAGAGTAAGGGATTTTGATATAGCTGTGATTCAACCAGAATTATTTGAAAAAGCAAAAAATGGGTTTAGCAAAAGGTAATCGTACATTATCTATTGAGATAAACTCAGTCGAAGCAAATAAATTAGGTACTAATGGTGTACTTCAAAAGATGTCAAAACTCGCGGGAGGACGGTTTGATAGTCCAGAAAATGCCAAAGCTAAAGCGGAAGGTACAAGAATTCCAGCAAATTGTATGTAAGGTGTAAAATGAAAAAAAGTTTTTTTTTAGCATATACGACAAACTTAAATCCAATTGATTTAGTTAGAATTTTTGAAAAAAAATTTGATACTTCTTTTATTGAACATAGCAGCGATTATTTGGGAAATTATTACTTTTATGAGGGATTATTATGTGATAATTTTAAAATATTGCAAAATAAGTTACCTAATGGTGATCAGCAAATAAATGACGATGGAATAGAAACTATTTTGAAATTGGGCTTTTTAAATGGAAAAAATAAAGAAAAACAAAGTAAGTATGAGTTTATGAAAAAACAATTGGCGAGTTTGGATAATATAAATTTACATTCATTTGATATTTTTGAAGAGGAATGAAGGCACTAATACGATAAGAAACCATGTGAAAGGAAAATAAATGAAGACTTGGGATCAGGCAGATTGAGAAAAACGGCTTCAATTTGAATATCTCACGTTATATCAGTACAGCACGGGCTGAAGAAAAAATAGATCTAAATGATATCCATAATGAATTGGGATCATTGGAAGAAAGAAGTGAGCGAACAACTTTCTCTCATAACACTTTCCTTGAAGAGTTGGAACTAGCGCTGCTTCCCTTAGCCGAAAAAGATTAATCTGGAATATATAATTTATAGGTGAAATATCGAGCCCAAATCATCAGTATTTGGGCTTTTATTTATCAATTTAGCTCTCTGATTCTAGCTAAAATAATGGATAGTACTTTCCTTTAAGGATAACATAATGTTAAATTAAGAGATATAAGTAATCAAATTACCAATGGTCTGATTCGTCAATATCTGCCAAAATCCCATTCATTCTAACATGTTACATAAGAACAGATTTAAGACATCGAAGAAGTACTTTAAACAATTTCGTAAGAAAAGTTTAGAATAATTTAAGCTATATTAAATTTTATATGAGATGTGCGGATGGTCATATTTTTTATTCTAAACCTAATTAAGGAATTCTGTTTTGTATAATTTATTAGAC
>NZ_JBIUCS010000065.1:0-2483 GCF_044538485.1 Acinetobacter sp. ABJ_C5_2
GATCAAGATATAGAAGAACCATATGAAAGTTGGAATGATTTGCGGGCTGACATTACAAAGCAGGCATATAATTTTATTTTTAAAGAAAAAATTAAATTGGATTTGTTTGAAAATGAAATAAATAAATTAAATAAAGTTTTAGAAAAGAAATTAGAAGATGGAAAAAAAGTTTTTTATTATTTCCTAGATGATCTAGAGGCAGACATTCGTTTGATATTGATGGCTAATTATATTGGATTTAAAAGTAAATTAATTGATATGCTTTTAGAGGCATATCAATTTAATTATATGCCTTGCGGGTGGAAATGTGAATTTCCATCAGGAAATCTATGTGTAACTAATGGGATGCTAGAGTATGAAATTAAATAACTACTTATGATGCGCATTCAGCGCTTAATCAATGAAAATGGTGCAAGTGATCAATTTTTTATGACCTTGGCGGGGGGGATTAAAGGAATTGACTTTGATGGTAAAGAAACGGTTTATCATCATAATGAAAACTTAGGTCCACTGGCAAACAGTATTGAAGTCGCATCTGCTTATGGACAAGACCTAAAAAACAGAGCTGCAGCAAAAGACCGAATTCAACAATTTATTTTTGACAGTATGGGGCGTTTAGAACAGCGTACAGCGGGTTATGGTCACTACGGTTTAGAACTTGAAGAAGAACAGACTGAAGAATTTGCCTATGATTATATGGGGCGAATCATTCAAGCTAAAAATGGTAAAAGCAATTTACAATGGTTTTATGATGCGGCTGGCAATTTAGTACAGGAACACCAGCAAGACTATAAAACCAATAAAACCGCGGTGTGGAAACACCAATATGACGAAATTAATGATCGAATCAAAACAACTCGTCCAGACGGTCAGATGATTGACTGGTTGACTTATGGTAGCGATCATGTCCAAAGTTTAATAGTGAATGGTTAAGATCTTATTCGCTTGGAATGTGATAATTTACAGTGGAAAGTTATTCGTCACTCTGCCAACGGAGTGAGTCAAGAGCAGCAATATGACTTTGCAGGTCGTTTGAAAAGGTAAATAATGTTGAGTGAACATGAAAATGGCTATTTGGTGGAATATTGATATTAAAGATGGAGTTGTTAGTCATGACTCTATTTCTTGGATTAATGATAATTTTGAGTTAAATAAAGATACAGTTTTTGATTTATCTGAAGATTTATTACAAATTAATTTTAATAACAATAAGATATTGGATGTAGGATGGTTCCCATGTTTAGAGGAAGAGGGCTTCTTTAAAATTGTATTGATAAAAGATATGAATTGGGACTTACCTATAATTGAAAAGAAGTGTAAGAATATAAAAAATTTAAAGGAAAATATATCAAATATTATATATAAAAATGTTTAGGTGGTTAATATATTTTTGATTACATGAGTTAATAAATGAAAAGCTCGGATCAAGTGACTAAGGATGCTAGTGATTTTATATCATTCTTAGAGCAAGGAAATTTTTTTAATAAACCATTTCAGATGTGTGGAGATTATAAAATCATTACTGATGCTAAAGTCGGTGTCAATTATGTCACGAATGATAACTTTAATGGTTTTTATGAGTGGGAGACTGTAACAGATAGCCCCACCATATTTCCAGATGTTTTTGAATGGAGTGATAAAATTAAATATAAGTTAAAACAGCAGAGTTTTTTTGATTTTGGATAGAAAGAATTTAATGGTGTTAAAGAAAAGTGGGTTTATGAAGAAGTATGTATACTTATAGAATTAATGCATAGAGATATAGAAATAATTTTTCAATGCTATGCAAATGATTATTTTCCTAAAATTTGGAAAGATATTCTAGAAGTATATTTAAATGGTGGGTTTCCTTGTGGTTGGAATGGTCGTCATTTGCCAGAAGGAAAGTTGGTTATTTTTATGAAAGAATAATATTTTTAAGTAATCAGCAATAGAAGTAAAAATGTTATTATTAAATAAATGAACTTTTATCATCATATTCTATCAAAAGGAAAGCATATTAAATATTTATAATAATAGTTCATGTAATATTCAAAATTGGAACAAATATGGTAGGTATTTCGAAATACTGTTTGTGCACATTAGCAAGCAAAGAGCGTAATTAAATGAAAGAAATAAAGGGATTTGGAAAACTACCTCAACTTGATGATAATTATTTATCATTTTTTAGGGAAATTTAAAGAAATAAAATTATAACTGATATTTTAATATTTGGTTATGAAATAGTATTAAAAAATCTATATTTTGATGAAAACTATCCTGAGATTAGTGAGAAAGTCTGGATGATTGGTCGTACAGGCTAAGGGGGTGAATGGTTTTTAGATAAATCAAAAAAATATTTTGTTTTACGATCATAATCAAGAGAATTATCTTAGTATAAGTCAGTTTTTAAGCATAAAAATTAATTTTGAAAATTTTCTGAAAAAGGCATTTGTTTATTAAAAAAATGAAGAAATTTTAGATAAGTATGAAGAGATTAATAA
>NZ_JBIUCS010000066.1:0-2365 GCF_044538485.1 Acinetobacter sp. ABJ_C5_2
TCATAACTTAGATGTTTCAATCAATGAAGAGAATTTTTTTAAAAATGTAAAAGAATGGATTTAACTAATAAATCAAAAGCTGTTTAGTATTGTAGAATTAAAACTGAATGATTCAGTCTTAATTAACATTAATATTTTTTTAATTTTTTGGAAATATACGTCGGCTAGACTAATGTTTACATCTGATTAATGATAATCGGGGAGTAAGAAGGATCATAGCATTTAAAAAAAGGTGCTAGTTACGTTCTTCTACGATGTTGTAAGCTGATCCGTTAAAGAAATTGATTTTGATGGTAAAGAAACTCTTTATAACTATGACGAAATCGATGGAAACCTTGTTAGTAGTGTTGAATTCGCTTCTATGCACGGTGAAGATTTACGAGATCGAATTGCACCGTAAGATCGTATTCAAAAGTTTCTTTTCGATAGCATAGGACACTTGGAACAGCATACTATGGTTATGTTGAACATGACTAAGGGCAACAATTAGTTGAAGAATGTGCTTATGATAAGTAATGGCGATCTTATTTAAGTCAAAATGCTGAAAGTAACCTGTAGTGATATTACTATGCTGTAGTGAAAGCAATTCGTGAACAATATCAAAATTATAAAATCAAGAAAACAGGAGTCTGGAAATACAGTTATGATGAAATTAATGATCGAATAAAGATTGACTGGTTAACCTATGGTTTTGATCATGTCCATAGCCTGATCGTGAATGATTAAGGTGTTGTAAATTTCGGGCGTGATGATTTATACCGTGAAATTGCATGTCACTATGCTAACGGAATTAACCAAGAACAACGTTATGATATGATGGGACATTTAATCCAGCAAAATATTCTTATTAGACATGAGTTTGGTTATCCATAAATGAACAAGTCAACCAGACACAAAACAATGCAATTTAAGAAACCCAGCCATCAATTCAATGTTTATATCAATATGATAAAACTGGTCAATTAACAGGAATTAAGGATACAAGTAAGGATAATATCAATTATAAATATGATCCGATTGGGCGTTTGCTTGAGGCTAGTAGTAAGTTAGGTAAGGAAACACTTAGTTTTGACCAGGCCAGTAATATTCTAGGTTCATACCATAGTCAGAAAGTTCAAAAGCACTCACAAAAGCTAGATGAAACGGGCTATGATTATAATCCTCTGGTTAATAAGGTAATTAAAGAATATCTAGGCCAACAGTGCCAATATGATGCGTATGGAAAATATACAATTTTGACTTCACATACACAATAGGAGTATATTAATGATAGATAATTTTGAAAGTAATTTTTCTCTAATGTATCAATTACTTGGTGCATGGTTTAGTGATTTAGATTATGAAGACATCACATATCAGAAAGTAGTAAAAAGTTATAAAAAGGTAGTAAAGAGTGAAGAAATAGACGCGTTAAAATTAGAGTTTAAAGAAATTTTAATAAAAAAAAAGATTGATTATAAATATATATCTCAACTATCAAATATTTATTTTGAAAATAATGAAGATGCTTTGAAATGGCTCGGTGAAATATATAATTTTTTAATTGAAGATTAAAAATATGAAATTATTATCAATAAAGTGCATGAGCATAGACTGAGTATTGTTCAGTCTGAAGTGTAAGGATCAAGAAATAGGTTTGCATTACAACCGTTATTGTTATTATTCACGGTATGTAGACCATTTTATTTCCAAAGAGCCGACTGGATTATTGGGTTGAGATAATGTATATGCATATGCACCCACTCCGGTAAGTTGGATTGATCCTTTGGGGTGGCTAAGGTGAAGCAAAAGAATATATCGGAAACAAAAAATTGTAAGTATGATTGTGGGGCTTTATTACTATTAGACCCAAAAGATATTACTTTTGCACAGAGATCAGTGAACCCAAAATTTGATACGCCAAATGGTAAAGTTCAAGATTGAGAAATAATGGGGTATCGGGCGAAGGTACATCAAACTTACCAAAGTACTGGTTTTGCAGAAGGAGAGTTATTATGATTGTAGAAATAGAAATGCCGTTTTGGCAAGACCCTCAATGTCATGTTTTCACTCAATATTATCATGATGATTTAACTACTTATTTTACATGCTGGAATGACAACGCCGAGTTAATAAAAAACAAACTTGGGATGGTTTTTTTTAGTGATGTTTTAAGTGTTAAAATTAAGAAGAAAATTAGAAATTATCTAATAGATGAGTCTGAGTACAGATCATCTATATATGAGATTCTAGATACTAAAAGGATAAAGAAATATTTAAAGAAAAGAAGAAAATGGGATCGTTCCAAAGTTAGCTTCAAAGATTATAGATGTTTTGTAGTTAATAGCCATGATTATCAGATTTTAATTATTGCAAATAATTATAA
>NZ_JBIUCS010000067.1:0-2220 GCF_044538485.1 Acinetobacter sp. ABJ_C5_2
CGCCTGAACTATCAATTGAGTAGTAATCTCCAATTTTTTCCACTTTTAAATCAGGCTTGATTTTTATTAAATAAAATTCAGAACTAGAACTTTCATCTGTATCAATATATTTTTCAGCAATAGAATAAAAGCTATCTTTGAATTGAGGAAGGAATCTAAATGTATTTACATTTAACGAATCCACTTTTGTGTCATTAAGTACATTTATAAAATCGGGAGATATTTTTTCTAATTCAGATAAAGAGTAAGCTCGATTATTAGAATTTTCAACTTGTATGCATTTCTTAGCTAAGTTTTTTTCGTTACATTTAGAGAAAAAATCTGAGGAAATTGGTAACTTGAGTTTTTTTATCACATTATTAGAATTATTATATTTATTTATATCCTGATCTAATTCAACTCTAGATTTAAAATCAAAACTTCCATTATTATATGTATAACAAGTTTTTACTGCTCTATAGGAGTTTTGATATTGATTAAAGTTACCATTTAAACAAAATGAATTACTATCAGATGAGAATTCTATAGGTTTGATATTTGACATTACACTTAATGAAGCTGGAAATGTTAAAACCTTAAGCTTTTCTAAATCAATAACTGCAAAATATAAATAGTTTTTTTCTTTAAAATTCATTAAAAACTTGTTTTTATCAAAATTTGATACTTTGTTTTTTAAAATATTATTATAATCTTTTAATCTTTCTTCAGAACAAAAATCTACCTCATCATAATCAATTGAGCAGTCCTTGACATCTATTTTATTGATATCCTTAGCTACAGATGTATTACTTGAATATCCTAAAATTGATAAAACTACAAGTATAGTTGAGCTAATAGATACATTTTTCATTTTTTCACTATTTAATCTGTTTATTATCTTCATAAAATTCCTAAAATCACTGTTATTGATTTCTTAACTGATAATTCCAATTATTTTTGGCAGGGAGCTGACCTTTTACATCGAACTTGGTTAGGAATGCTATGCCTCATGGATACACCCCATCACAAATGGATGATGAATTGCCATCAAAAAAATTAATGTCAACCATCTCCTACCCACAGAGTTAGTACATTCACCCCTGCTGAATTGGTATCATTGTCATTGCTACATCATTCTTTAATTTGAACGTAACTTTCGCACTTAAATTTGAATTTAATCTTACATTCATACCTCCACCCTTAGCTTGAATAAAACCAAAATCAGTATATGAAGCCTCAATTGATCCAATCATGGAAGCAGTTAAAACTATAAATTTAAAATGCTTTTTCATTTTGAATGCGCTCATTATTTACTTTGAATTTCTATTTTATAATAATAGCAATATCATATTTTAAGCTGATATTACTATTATCAAATACAATCAAAATCTTAACAACACACAATTACTCTTCATCATCATGACAATCATTTTTCTTGTTTTTTATATTCACATCAGTTGTATAATTAATTGCAAAATTTAAATTTATTAAATCTTCTTTTCTAAAGATTTTCGGAACTATATTCCAAACATTTTTACCGTTAGTAACGAATGCCAAATTAAATTCCGGAACTTTATTATTATTCGTATCAATTTGATATTCCACAGAAAATCTGTCTTTTTTCTTGCCAACAATATTATATATACGTGGCTCCTTTAACCCTTGATCACAAGCTTGATATATATAAATTTTGTTTTTTAAAATTTTAATTGTACTTTCACTACAATAACATCCACCTGTTTCTAACTCTTTCACAATACCATTTGTGTATTTAAATGGTTTTATTAGGTTTCCCTCTAAACTATGAAGGTCCAAATATGACTTTTTCAAATCTTTTATTTTAGAATTATTAAAATCACTTAAACATTTATAGTTTTCACTATTTGCCTCTTTTCCATTAAAATTACATTTTAAATTTCTATTTTTCAACCAAGAACGTTGAGTATCAACAAGATACTTAACTTCATTTTTGTTATCACTAATATAGCTTTTTATATCAGAATATATAGTATTCAGATCATGCTCGCTATTACTATATATTGTTTTTTCATCTAACCATTGTGGTTTATAATCTGCAGCATTTGAACAGATACTAATACTAGAGACTAATAAAATATTCGAAAGCTTAAATATATTCTTTTTCACTATGTTCATCTTTAATATAAGAAATAAATATTACGTAAATTTCCATTTATTACTTAAAAGTTTAATAACTCTAGTACAATTCATAAAGTTATAATT
>NZ_JBIUCS010000068.1:0-2211 GCF_044538485.1 Acinetobacter sp. ABJ_C5_2
ATTTTATGAGTATCTAATTTCTGCTCTCGCATATCTATAGTTAGACCTTCAATCTTAACTCGCACTTGATCTTTATGATCTGGCACATACCCATCTGTAGCCTGAAAACTTGAGTTTCTTAAAATTAAATTAAATTGTAATTGCCGATTTGAATCAGGCATTGGTAAACTATCTATCTCTTTTTGAGTAATTGAAGCAAATTTTTCAGGTATATAATTTATTGGAAACTGTCCTAAATAATGCTCTCTTTCTGGGCGATAAAATTCTGAATCAAATTGATCAAAAATATGTATTCTACGCTCCCCTAATTTTGCTTTAACAACTAAATTATTATTTTGTTTCCATATAACAACATCCCCCTCTTGAGGTATATTGGCTTTTTCTTTATTCATACATCCTCCTAAAAATAAAAAGTACATAAATAATAAATTTTTCTTTAGATATGACATTAGTTAATCTCTAAAATTATCAAAACTTCTAAATAGTATTAAAATTATAAAATAGCAAAAATCTAATTAATATAATTTATTTCTTTTTCTCAATGAAATATCTTCGCCACTTTGAGTTTCACTAGAGTTAAATATTTGCTCTTCTTCTGAAATAGTGCCACATGCTGTGACTAATATTTTTCTAACGTTTGGATGTATATCACGTCTTAAAGAGCCTATACTCATACGTAATCCATATCTTTGGACTTGTTCTGGCTCATTAAGTGCTAAATTTTCATATAACTTCATAATATAAATATTATCAATATTTTGGCCATCAATTTGATCCAAATTTAAATCAGGTTCTTTGGTACTATAAATTTTTTCACCTTCTTCCATTCTTTTCATATTCCTTATCATTTTTAAATCGATTGTTTTAATCGATTTAAGGATTTCTTTATTATCACAACAAAGCTTATCAATAGAGTATTCTTCTATACTATAATTACTGTTACTTATTTTTTTCAAACTTGAAAGTGGATAAATTTTTCGCCCATAAGTTATTACAGAATAGTTCATTGGCAAGCTTTTCAAATAATCAATATCCACACGATTATCTTTTGTCCATAAACTTTTTAAATTACTCTTATTTTCGCTTAAATCTTTGCATCTTCTTTTATCTTTCTTACAATCTTTATTATCATAATATTCCTGCATTGTTGCCACTGCTATAACATCCATATTCTCTTCAAATGTTTTATCTATTTTTGCAGTACTTATCACTTCAATAATTTTTTCCTTATTATTAAAATTAAATTTAGAAACATACATTACATTATCATTCACATTAAATCCTTCACGACCATCTCTAATCCAATGTTCCATTTCTATAGCCAGAAAATCTGCTTTTAAATTTATTAACTTTTCTTCCTCAGTAAGATATTTATTCTCACTTGTACAAAATCCTTTTTCTTCATTTTTATTAATTATATATTCGTAATATTTATTATTTAAAAAATCAAATATTACGAAAAACACCAATATAGCAAAAAATAATATTTTATATTTCTTCATTTTAATCCCCATTCAAGCCCAAACAACCTTCACGCTTCACAATTAATCAAAACCTTAAAACTAACATAAAGACAATAATTCATAATTTTTAATATAAACTATATTACATATCATTATTTATCCTAATCCAACTTCAATTAACACTCAATCTTTCTACAGGAAGATAAATATTAAAATAAACCCTTCCACATTCATCAATAGGATGTGCCTGAGATTCAATATAAATTTCTTTAAGTGGTATATATTTCATGTCCTTAATAAATGTATTAATTTCATAATCATAATACGAAACAACCAAATAATACTTAGTTACTTTTTGATTGGAAATACTATTAATTTTCTTATTTTTAATTACACTCTCATAACTCATAATACTACAACAGTTATATGGATAAAATTTTTGATTATTCTTATCCCCATCTGAAGAAAGTGTCAATAAAAAACTATTTCTATTATTGAGTTGCTGATAAAGATTTTTATTATTTACGTCAATATTGTCTCGTATTTTTGAAAACCCTGTTAAAACCACAACACTACCATGAGAAATACCATCTAATACCAAATCCTCATCAAGTATTTTATTTCCTCTTTTTCCTACAGTAACTTTAGAATTAATTGTATTATATGGATTTTCAATTTGACTTTTAAAAGCATTTTGCAAGTCATCAAGATTACGAATATTTTCTTTTAAAACAAATAGATTATAAGT
>NZ_JBIUCS010000069.1:0-2161 GCF_044538485.1 Acinetobacter sp. ABJ_C5_2
CTATAGTAGTTATTTCTTGAGAAAAAATTCTAAGCTTTGATATAGTTGATTTAAATGCGTAATCTTGTTCTACGAAATAAGTTTCTAATGATACATCCTTTTTAGCATCACAGATAAAAAGAGCTGAATAAAATATTTCTAACCTTTTTTTGTCTAATTCATCTATTTTATCATTAAAGTTTTTGAGCATTTCTTTAGTCGGATTAATAGGAGGATATGTATCAATCATAGCGCACATTAATTGATATAACTCATCCGTCTTAGTGCTCATTACATTTAATAAAGCAATTGAGTTCTTAGCCTCTGTTGCAATCACTTCTTTTTCTTTTTGCTTATGCCAAATTAAGTAAACAATTAACGCAAGAATAAAAGGTGTTAGTACCTTAAAAATCTCTAAAGCAATTTTTAAATAAGAATCCAAATCTCAAGAGCTCCATAGTTCTCCTTGTTATTTAAATTATATCAGATTGATATTTTAGGATAATAAAAAGCCCACTATTAGGGAGCTCTTAAGTTAAAAATTGATATCGATGTTATCGAAAACAGATGATGCAAAATCAGCTATATCTTTCCCGATTTCTACAATTAAGTCTGTTACTTCAACTAGATCCGGATTCACAGAATTAAGCACCGAGTTTTCTTGCTTTTGCTCGTTCTCGGTATCTAATTGCTCAACATTATTAATCGGTTCAATTTGATTTTGCATTAAGCTAATTATTCCTCAAAAGTCTGAAATTGCGGAGGAGCAAATAATGCCGTCTTATCCTTTGTGCAAATTCTTTCAATTCTCAAACCAAAATCTGTAGCCGCTTTTTGTTTTTCATCTTCAGTTGTATATAGAGGTGTTTCATAAGCCAAACCACTTACATGACCAAAAAAGTGATTGATATAGTAATTCGTTATTACATTTTCCTTATCTTGATCTAATGGAATAAGTAGCTTTTCAAGCAAATCAAAAGGCTTTATACCAGACTGTCTTTCTAACATGATTTGATATGCTGCACTATTGAGCTTTTCACAGACCGTTGATTCTTTTTCTTCAGCATGCAATAGACTTCCAAGTGACATTAAAATTACAATAAGTATTAGTCTCACGTATCTATCCCCATATATACAAAACAATATTACAATATCAGCTATAGGGATCTCTAATAATTTTTAAAAACTTAACCGTAGCAGGCTACTTTGTTAAAGAAGCATTGGACGAACAGGAAGGTGAATGCTAATCTCTTTTTTCATAAATTTAATCCAATAAAAAAGCCACTGCAAGGGTGACTATTTTTTACATTTAGAGATTATCAACAATTGTAATTAAAAATATTAATAACTCATTATATTTTATAAGCTTTCAATTGATATAATAAAATTTTTTAAAATTTCTTCTTTCTCTACTAAACTTGAATCTTTCAAATCTTCTATATAAGTTTTAAATGTTTCACTTAACTTAGGATTAATCTCTAAGTCATTTAATACTTGAAGTTTAGTAATTAGATCAAATATAACTATTGCCGTAGCATACATTGAAAATGCTAAACTATTATTACTATTAAACAATTCTTTTAAGTATGAATTATTCTTCATGTATTTCCAAATATCTTCGTTTGGATCATCAGGTACTTTAGAACGTATGTATGCAAAAGCAATAACAAATCCCATTTTAAATATATTCATCTCATTACGAGAAAATATCCTTTCAATTAAATTTGAATTAACACCTGAATCTTGAATATTATTTAATATTTTCTTTTCGTAATCCCCACCATCAATCAACTGTTTTATAATTCCATTATTAGATTCGATTTTATTTTTAGTCTCTGAAAAATGATCAAAAACTTCTGCCTTGAAATCAGTGATATCATTCTTTAGATTTTGAATATTATCTAATGCTTCAGCTTGTATCTGTAACTTATCTTTAATTTTTACCAGAGAATCAAGTTGAGTTGCAAAAGTTGCACTAGAATTTTTTTGTTGCTGTGATTCCACATAAGTATAGCCTATTGCAAGTACAGCCAAAATTATTGAAATTAAAGTTCCTGCAAAAGATACATATCCTAATGCACTACTATTTCCTGCAAATTGAAAAGAAACCCAAAAAATAAATGCCTCAATAATAAGCATGATTATAATAGAAAGTATCCACTCTCTAGGTGTAAATTTAGAT